>NZ_JBVIAY010000006.1:352124-374080 GCF_055573695.1 Streptomyces sp. NPDC030143 | reverse complement strand
CGTCCCGTGCGGGCGCTCCGCGGTGCCCTCCGAACGCGGGAAGAACTCGTACCACGCGCCGTACAGGGCCCGTTCCCGCTCCACCAGCAGGGGCATCGTGGCACCGGCCGTCACCAGCTCGCGCAAGGGGTGGCGGGCGAGCACCTCCTCCACCTCCGGCGTCAGCGCCGCAGCGTGACGGTCGCCGACCGGGAGCGCGTCGTCGAGCAGCTTGCGGGCGGCCTCCCGGACCACGGCCCGCCCGGGCCCGCGCGGCACCCGGGCGGCGGCCCGCTCGAGGAGGTGCCCTCCCTCCTCCAGCACCAGGCCCGTGTCGATCCCCGCCGGGATCTTGATCTCCGCGTGGCGGCGCCATGTCGCCACGGGGTCGCTCCAGGCCTCCACCGTGTAGGTCCAGCGGCCCACCTCGTCCAACGTCACGTCGGCGCCCCACAGGTCGGTGCCCGGGGCGAGTTCGCGCATCGGCGTCCACGCTCCGCGACGGCCCTCCGGGTCCTTGAGGACCACGTTGGCGCCGATGGCGTCATGGCCCTCGCGGAACACCGTCGCGGTGATCCGGAACGTCTCCCCGCTCACGGACTTGGCCGGTCGCCTGCCGCAATCCACGCGCGGATGAACGTCCCTCACCGGGATCCGGCCGATCGCTCTGGTGGACCTCACGCTGCACCTCCGCTGTGCTGGAACCGGCTTCTCCAGCCGGTTTCTGATGCCCGAACCGCTGACGCGGCGGGTGTCAACGCTCCGCCGCGAGATGCGGGACCGAGACCGGCAGGGGCGCCGCGACCCGCGCCACGCCGTTCTTCTCCCGCTTCCGGCCGCTGCGCCGGACGCGGGACGGCGAACCCACGCGCAGATACTGCTCGGCGGCGTCCGCCGCCTCCCGAGCGCAACGCTTGCCCATCAGCACGCACAGGGTGTATCCGCAGTCCTCGAAGGTGGCCCGCACCGCGAGGTCGCCGGGGCAGGCGAGCATCGCGCGCTCCCAGGCCCGGTAACTGCGCAGACATCTGGCGACTTCGGTCTTCGCTGGTAGCAGCATGGCGCTGTTCACCTTCCGGGAGTACGAGAGGTACATCGCCCGCGACGAGCGGGTCGGCCCTGTCCGCAGAGGTGCGAAACCGTCAAACCTCCCGAGGCCTTCACTTATGGTGCACGGTGCATCACCCAACGTCCTGTTGGATCTTGGTGTTGGGGGGCTCGTGTTGCACGAATGGCGTAGCGGCTTCACTGTGGTTGTGACTCAGGAGCGAACATCGCTCACGCTTCGTGTTCGGGGCTCGGCCCGCCGGGCCGGGAGGGAGCGAGAGCCTCGCCGGTGAGGAGCAAACGACGATGAAGACCGCAGTGCCCTGCTACTACCACCTCGACGTGGACGTGAGCCCGGAACGGGTCGGGCACGTCAGGCGCATACTGGGCGCCCACCTCCGGTACTGGGACCTGGACCCGCTCGTCGAGCCCGTGTGCCGCGGCACGCAGATGCTGCTGGAGGCCATCGACGAGCACGCCACGGACAAGCACACGTCGATCGAGCTGTGGTGGAACGGCCAGCACCTGATCACGGCCGTCGGGGGCGACGACCGGGACCTGCGCCCGGACCAGGACCTGCGCGGCTGCCTGGAGAGCATCGCCGCGATGAGCGACGGCTGGGGCTGTTGCACCACCCACACCGGCAGCAAGGTCATCTGGTTCTCGCAGCGGGCCCGTGCCGGCGAGCGCGTCCCACTGGTGCCGACCGCACCGGAGCCGGACCTGCGCGAGACGCTGGAGGTGCCGCGCACGCTGCCGGTGGCGGCGCTGGCCGCGACGGCGGACGAGACCGACGGCGTCCTGGGAGGCGTCCGGTGACCTCGCGGCCGAACCGCGGTGCCGGGGTGCCCGTGTGGAGCGGGCACCCCTACCCCCTGGGTGCCGACTTCGACGGCGAGGGCACCAACTTCGCGCTCTTCAGCGAGGTCGCCGACCGTGTCGACCTCGTCCTCGTCGACGACGACGGCGGCAGCCGCGCCGTGCCGCTGAGCGAGGTCGACGGCTTCGTCTGGCACGCCTACCTGCCCGGCGTCGGACCGGGGCAGCGCTACGGCTACCGCGTGCACGGTCCGTGGGACCCGGCCTCGGGTCACCGCTGCAACCCGGCGAAGCTGCTCCTCGACCCCTACGCGCGGGCCGTCGACGGCCAGGTCGACAACCACGCCTCCCTCTTCGAACGCGCGGGCGAGGGCCCCGACCCGAAGGACAGCGCCGGGCACACCCTGCTCGGTGTGGTCACCGACCCGGTCTTCGACTGGGGCGAGGACCGACCGCCCCGGCGCCCGTACGCCGAGACGGTGATCTACGAGGCCCACGTGCGCGGACTGACCCGCACCCACCCCGAGGTCCCGCCGGAACTGCGAGGCACCTACGCCGGCCTCGCGCACCCCGCGGTGACCGGGCACCTCACCTCGCTGGGCGTGACCGCCGTCGAGCTGATGCCGGTCCACCAGTACGTCCAGGACGGCGTGCTGACGGACCGCGGCCTGTCCAACTACTGGGGTTACAACACCATCGGCTTTTTCGCCCCGCACAACGCCTACGCCGCCCACGGCTCGAGGGGGCAGCAGGTCGCCGAGTTCAAGACGATGGTGAAGGCGCTGCACGCGGCCGGCCTCGAGGTGATCCTCGACGTCGTCTACAACCACACGGCCGAGGGCAGCGAGAAGGGTCCCACGCTGTCCTTCCGCGGCATCGACAACGCCTCCTATTACCGTCTGGTGGACGGCGACTTCCCGCACTACTACGACACCACCGGCACCGGCAACAGCCTGCTGATGTGCCACCCGTACGTCCTGCAACTGATCATGGACTCGCTGCGGTACTGGGTGACCGAGATGCACGTCGACGGCTTCCGCTTCGACCTCGCGGCCACGCTGGCCCGGCAGTTCCACGAGGTCTCCCGGCTGTCGGCGTTCTTCGACCTGATCCAGCAGGACCCCGTCATCAGCCGCGTCAAGCTGATCGCCGAACCGTGGGACGTCGGCGAGGGCGGCTACCAGGTGGGCAACTTCCCGCCGCTGTGGTCGGAGTGGAACGGCCCCTACCGGGACGCGGTACGGGACTTCTGGCGGGGCGAGGCGGACTCGCTCGGCGAGTTCGCCTCCCGGCTGACCGGCTCCTCCGACCTGTACGCCCACAGCAGGCGCCGCCCGCGCGCCAGCGTCAACTTCGTGACCGCGCACGACGGGTTCACCCTGCGCGACCTCGTCTCGTACAACCACAAGCACAACGAGGCCAACGGCGAGGGCAACCGGGACGGCGAGAGCGTCAACCGGTCCTGGAACTGCGGCGTGGAGGGCGACACCGACGACCCGGACGTCCTCGCACTGCGTGCCCGACAGCAGCGCAACCTCCTCGCCACGCTGCTGCTCTCGCAGGGCATCCCGATGCTCTGCCACGGCGACGAACTCGGCCGCACCCAGCGCGGCAACAACAACGCCTACTGCCAGGACAACGAGGTCTCCTGGATCGACTGGCGGCTCACCGACGAGCAGCGCGACCTCACGGACTTCACCCGGCACCTGGTGTCCCTGCGGGCCGCCCACCCGGTGCTGCGCCGGCGCCGCTTCTTCCGCGGCGAGACGGTCACCCACGCCGGCCAGCCGCTGCCCGACCTGGTGTGGCTGCTGCCGGACGGGCGCGAGATGGCCCAGCGCGACTGGCGGCGCCCCGACGCCCACAGCGTCGGCGTCTTCCTCAACGGCGACGCCATAGCCGAACCCGACCCGCGCGGCCGTCCCGTCGTCGACGACTCCTTCCTGCTGCTCCTCAACAGCTACTGGGAGCCCGTCGTCTTCCGTCTCCCCGGCCCCGAGTACGGCGAGCGCTGGACGGTGTGCGTCGACACCGCCGGTCCCGACGGCGGTCCGGACGAGGCCGAGTACAAGGCGGGCGCCGAGCTTCCGGTGACGGCCCGCAGCCTGCTGGTGCTGACCCGCCCCCCGAGACGGTCGGAGTGACCCCCGGACGGCCGTGGGCCCCCGACGCGGAGTGATCCGCCGGGGGCCCTCCTCGCGTGCGTTCAGCGGTCGCGGTGGGACGTCACCGTGAACTGGGCGCCGTCGGGGTCGCGCAGGACGGCCTCGTCGGCGCCCTTGCCGAGGACGCTGCCGCCGTGTTGTTCCGCGGCCCGGGCGCAGGCAGCGACGTCCGCCACGGCGAAGTGGACCTGCCAGTGCGGGCGGATCGTCGGATCGGGGGCCGCCTCCAGCGCGCCCGACTCGATGCGGGCGACGATGTCGCCCCGGCTGCGCAGCACGACCTCGCCGCCCTCGTAGTGGACCTCGCAGCAGCCGGGCCGGTCGGTGGCCCAGTCGAGGATCTCGCCGTAGAAGATCGCCGAGTCGAAGGCGTCCCGGGTGTGCAGCCGGATGAAGGCGGGCGCGGCCTGCCGCCAGGCCTCCCAGTTGCCGATCAGTTCCCCCTCCCAGATGCCGAAGGTCGCGCCGTCGCGGTCGGCCAGCAGCGCGGCCCGGCCGGGCGGCAGGGAGATCGGCCCCACGGCGACCGTCCCGCCGCGCTCCCGGGCGCGGGACGCGGCCAGGTCGGCGCTCGACACGGCGAAGTACGGCGTCCAGGCCACCGCCATCTGCCACATCGAGGCGACGGCGGCGACGCCGGCGACGGGGACGTCGTCGACCAGCGCGGTCCGGAAGTGGTCGCCGAGGCTGCCCCGGCGCCACTGCCAGCCCAGGACGGCTCCGTAGAACTCCTGGGTGGCGTCCAGGTCGCGGCTGGTCAGGCTCACCCAGCAGGGCGCGCCGAACACGGAATGGGTGGAGACGACCTCCGTCGTGCCGGGGGAGGAGGGGGGATGTTGGTTCATGGCACTCGCGTTTCTGATCTGTCGGCGGCAGCCGGCGGGCCTCCCCACCAGTGTCCGACCGGAACCGTCCACGGCGCCTGCCGAACGAGCCGGTGGCACGATGGAGGGGTGGTCCGAGTACCGCGTGGGACCAGCGACGAAACGGCCCTGATCCTCACCTCCGGCGAGAGGTCGATCGGCTGAGGGAGGCGCGTCGCTCGCACCCCGTGGTCGACCAGGCGGTCGGCGTGGTCGTCGCCCTCGGCGCCGTGACGCCGGCCGAGGCGTGGACCGTCCGTCCGGAGGCCTCCCGGCACACGGACATCAGGCCGTCAACGCTGCCGAGCCGGTGATCCGCGGGGCACTGCGGGGACGTGCCCCGGGACGTCATGGCGGAGCCGTAGCGCGCCCGAGGATCTCTGGAACGTCGCGGTCCCGTGCAGATCCCCGGCGCCGCCCCGCTGGGCCGACACCGCCGGTCGTCAAGGAGCTCGGCCGGGCCAGGAACCGCCCGCCGGGCCCCGGGGTCGGGGTCGGTGTCCGCTCAGTGCCCCTCGGACGCGACCTCCTCGCGCAGGCGAGCGAAGCAGCCGCTCAGCAGACGCGAGACGTGCATCTGCGAGATCCCCAGCTGCTCGGCGATGCTGCTCTGCGTCATCCCGCCGAAGAAGCGCAGGTACAGGATGGTCCGCTCGCGCTCCGGCAGCGCCCGCAGGCTCGGGGCGACGGCCACCCGGTCGACGACCGTGTCGTAGCCGGGGTCGGGGTCGCCGAGGGCGTCCTCGAGGGCGTACCCGTCGGTGCCCGGCATCTCCGCCTCCAGGGACAGCGCGGAGAAGCACTCCAGGGCCTCCATGCCGGTGCGCACCTCGTCCTCGCTCAGCTGCGCGTAGTCGGCGATCTCGGCGACGGTCGGTGCCCGTCCGGGAGTGGTCTGGGAGAGGTCCTTGACGGCGTGCCGCACCCGGTTACGCAGGTCCTGGACGCGGCGCGGTACGTGCAGCGTCCACATGTGGTCGCGGAAGTGGCGCTTGATCTCGCCGGTGATGGTCGGCACCGCGTACGCCTCGAAGGCACGCCCCCGCTCGGGGTCGTAGTGGTCGACGGCCTTGACCAGGCCGAGGGCGGCGACCTGGTAGAGGTCCTCCAGCGCCTCGCCCCGCCCGCGGAAGCGGACGGCGATCCGCTCGGCCATCGGAAGCCAGAGCCGGACCAGTTCGTCCCTGAGGGTCTGCCGTTCGGGGCCGTCGGGCAGTTCCGCGAGCCGGGCGAAGGACTCGACGGTGTCCGGGGCGTCGTCGTGAGGGTGTTGCTTCGTTCTGACGGTGGTACGCATGTCGCGCGCCTCCCTCAGGGTGCCGGTGGATGGACGGACACCGTGGGACCTGCGTGCTCGCACCAACCGGAAACACCGGGGCCGGCTCGGCGGCGGCTCCCACGAACGTGCCTCCTGTCCGAAGCACTCTCTGCCCATTCCCGCCGCAGGGCGCTCTGAAACAGTTTGCCCCGTTTTGTCACCCATGTCCTCCCGGAGCGTGCGGCTTTCGGCGTGCCGACGGCCTCTGTCCGGTCGACGTCATGCCGGGCCGGCTCCAGGCGATCAGCCGATCGGCGGGGTCAACCCGCTCAGCTACGAGGTGGACACCCTGCGTGGTCCGCTCGTCGGAACCGCCGCACATCTCGCGGCGGACTTCTCGGCGCTGACCCTCGCCGCCGTGCGCGGCCTGGCCGCCGCCTCCCCGTCGCTCGGCCGGCCGGCCCGCTGATGTCCCCCGCCCGGACGTGATGTGCGGCACGCCCGCGCACCGCCCCCGCACCCCGTCGCGCCCATTGTGCCTGGGCACGGCTTGATCAACGATCAAAAGGGATGAAGCCCCTGGCCACAGCGCATTCCGCTCATTTGACAGTGCACTGAGCGCACGGATAGGAAGCAGCCCGTAACAAGTCGAGAGGTGGACTGTGTACGAGCCGAACGTGGTCGGGGACTGGCAGGAGTACGACGAGCATGCCGGTCTGCGCGTCCGCGTCCACCGCCTGGAGCCGGCCGAGCCGCCGCGCGGACGGGACGACGCGGCCGAGGGCCTGACCTACTTCCGCCTGCGGGTGACGGTCGAGAACCGCGGGGAGCGCAGCTTCGGCGTCCATCTGGAGGACGGCCAGATCGACGTGCGGATCGGATCCGACGGCGAGAGCGCCTTCGTCGACTGGCGCAACTCGCAGTTCATCGAAGGCTTCGACGTCTACCCGCTGCGCCGCGCCACCGCCGTGCTGTACGCCGCCGGACCGCAGGCCGCGCTCGCCCAGGTGGACGTACAGGTCCAGCTGCGCGTGGACGAGGAGTGGGCGGGGCGCCGGATGTGGGTGGGCGGCCTCGGCCTGGACGAGGGCGCCGCGGAGGCCGCGGCCGGACGCGAGAGCCTGGCCCGGCAGGTCAGCAACTTCCTGCGGGACCAGGCCGAAGAGGGCACCGCCTGACGCGGCGCCCGCCCCGGTCGGCCCGCCTCCGGGGTCCTTGCACCATGAGCGCCTGATCAGGCCGCGCGGCCCGGGCGGGCAGAGTGCAAGGACCCCTCAGTGCGGGATGCCGTCGATGATCTCGCGGGCGCCCTGGCGCAGCAGTGCCACGGCCACCGACGTGCCGAGTGTGGCCGGGTCGAGCCGGCCCGCCCACTCGTGGGCGTTCAGCCGTGTCTTGCCGTCCGGGGTGAACACACAGGCCCGCAGGGACAGTTCGCCGCTGCGGTCGACCTGTGCGAACCCCGCGATGGGGCTGTTGCAGTGCCCCTGCAGCACGTGCAGGAACATGCGCTCCGCCGAGGCCTCCCGGTGGGTGGCCGGGTCGCCGAGTCCGCTGACGGCGTCGATCAGGTCGGCGTCGCCCTCGCGGCACTGCAGGGCGAGGATGCCCGCGCCGATCGGCGGCATCATCACCTCCGGGGACAGCACCTCGCTGATCACGTCCCGCCGGTCGATGCGCTCCAGCCCGGAAACGGCGAGCAGCAGCGCGTCCGCTTCGCCCGCCACGAGCTTCTCCAGCCGCCGGTTGGCGTTCCCGCGGAACGGCACGCACTGCAGATGCGGGTGGGTGGCCGCCAGTTGGGCGATCCGGCGCACCGAGGAGGTGCCGATCCGGGTGCCGGCCGGCAGTTCGTCGAGGGTCAGCCCGCCCGGGTGCACGAGGGCGTCGCGGATGTCGTCCCGCTTCAGGAACGCCGCGAACACCGTGCCCGCGGGCAGCGGCCGGTCCGCCGGGACGTCCTTGACGCAGTGCACCGCCAGGTCCGCCTCGCCGGCCAGCAGCGCGGCGTCGACCTCCTTGGTGAACGCGCCCTTGCCCTCGACCTGGGACAGGTCCCCCATCCACTTGTCACCGGTCGTCCTCACGGGGACGACCTCGGTGCGCACACCGGGATGCAGGACGGCCAACTCCGCGCGGACACGCTCCACTTGGGCCAGCGCCATGGGAGAGTCGCGGGAGACGATGCGGATCACTTCCGGAACGGACATGCGGGACACGATAGACCCTCGGGGCGACGAGTCCGTGCCGTACCGGACACTGCGGCGCACCGCACACGGGATCAGCGGCCGGATCCCGCCGCCGGTGCGGTGCGGCGCCAGTGGAAGGGGCGCAGGTCGCCTGCCGGCCCGGGTCGCGGTCCAGGGCGGCGGAGTCGGCCGGGGCGCGCGGCGGGCATCCGGCGCCGTACGAGGTCGTGGCGCCCGGTGAGGGGCCGCAGCGCCTCGAAGGAGTCATCGTCCGGCTGTTCGACGCCCGTCCGGAAGCCGATGGCGGCGTGGTCGGCGGTCGCGGTGCGCACGTCCAGGCGGAAGTCGGTGCCCCACAGCGAGTGGTGACCCCGGGCCTGGGAGTCCGCTGAGAATCTTGGATCACGCCCGGCTTGCCGCGGTTCGACTCGATCGATATCTCAGGGCAACGGGGCCGGTCGGGCGGCCCGAGCGAGATCTTCCGGAGGCCTCCAGGGCTCGCCGAGGGTGGGCCGGTGGACGTCGGGCCGGGACCGCCGCCGGGCGGCCTGTCGTACGGGGAGCCCGGCGGGCCGTGTGGTCGCGCAGCGGCTCGCACAGCGACCGCGCGCCGGCCGGCTCACGCGCAGTCATGTGCGCACCCGGACAGCCGCTCAGGGCAGCGGCACGCTGAGGTCCACCGCCCGCAGGGCGGCCGCGAGCGCCTGCCCGTCCCCGACGTCCAGGGCGGTGTCGGTGAGCTTGATGACGTGCTCGTCACCGTGGGCGAGGGCCCGTTCGACGACCTCCTCGGGGGTGGGGCTGCGGGGCGGCACGAAGTCCACCGGTTCCTTCGGGGCGTACATCGCGGTGACCGCCGCGGACGCCGTCCACGCCGCGTGCAGACTCGGCGCCCAGAGAGCGCGGGGCAGCGCGTCCAGGGTGCGCAGGACGGCGTTGGGGGCCGTGGCCGCGTGCACCAGCATCGTCTCCTCTCCGTGTCCGTGGGTGGCGTAGCGGTGCGTCGCCGCGCGGACCAGTTCGGCGAGCCGGGCGCGGGCGGCGTCCGCCTCGGTCACGTCCGCCGCCCAGACGGGCAGTGCGCGCACCGCCCCCAGGCGGTCGGGGAACGCCCGGTGGCCCGTCTCCACCGGCACCACGGCGTCCAGGGACGCGGACGCGCTCGGCGCGCCGGGCAGCGCGACGACCGCGGCGACGGTGCGGTGGCGGGCGGCCCAGTAGCCGAGGGCGTGCGCGAGTTCGGCGAGCCGGGGCGCGTTCTCCTCGGTCCGCAACGCCCGTACGGCGTGGCCGACCCGGATCACCGGGTGCGTCGCGGCGCCGTACAGGCCCGGCAGCAGGCGGGGCCACCACTCGGCCAGGACGGTGCGCCACGGACGTTCGGCCAGGGCGCGGGTGAAGAAGGCGGTCCAGTCGGCGGCACGGCGGACGTCGCCCAGGGCCTCCCGCCAGGTGGCGTCCGTGACGGGCGCCACCGGGTCCGGGAACTCCTCGAGCTTGTCGCGGTAGCGGTCCAGCCAGCGGTGGACGGCGTCGGCCCGCCCCCGCGCGGCCAGTGACTCGACCACCATCGGGGCGTGGTTGGACAGCCGTCCCAGGCGTTCGGGGCCGCTCGTGTGGAGCCGTTCGTAGGCCTCGTCGAGCCGTCCGCTCGTGTCGTTCGTCGTGGTCATGCCCAGGAGGCTACGGACGGTGCGCGGGCCGGGGATCGGGCCCGGGGCCGAGCCCGCGCACGGCGCGAGTCCTACGTCCCGGGACCGACCGGCGGGTGTCGGCTCAGGCGTCGGGGTCGAAGGTGATCCCCGACGGCTTCGCCGACGCCAGGTGGCCGGTGAAGCTGCCGTCCTTCAGGCCGAAGTGGGCGCTGCCGAAGTCGTGGGCGCTCAGCTTCTCGCGCACGCCCGCCGGGTAGCCGTTCCAGCCGACCAGCGGCGGGTACTGCCAGGTGCCCTCGTGGTTCTCCGGCGGTTCGTCGTGGGAGTTCGCGAGGCGGAAGCAGTGGGTGCTGATGCCGTCCTTGTGGTAGACGACCTTGGCGTGGGTGCCGTCGAAGCGGACACCGGAGGCCGCCGTGACGGTGAACGAGCCGTGGTTGGACGTCGAGACGTAGCGCACCTGGCCGTTCTGCACCCAGACCACGACGTGCTCCCAGTCGTGGCGGTGCCCGCCGATGCCGGTGCCCGGCAGGGCCTGGTCCTTCTCGAAGTAGAGGCCGTACAGGTAGGCGCACCAGCCGTTGTTGCACTTGTGGCGCGCGTAGCTGTTGGTGTTGTCCAGGTCGGAGGCGTCCCGGCAGGACCCGTTGAGCGCACCGGTCGGCTTCAGCCCGCCGTTGACGGTGCCGTCGGGACCGATCGCGGGCGTGGAGTAGCAGCCGTCCGTGTCGTAGTCGAACGCGGGCTGGTACGTCCGCTCGGCGGCCTCGGCGTTCGCCGGGAGGGCCCGGGGCGGGGCGGCGAACGCCGCCGTGGGGAAGGCGACGACGAGGGTGAGGGCACCGGCGAGCCCGGTGAGCCATCTTCTGCGGTGTGCCGTGAACGTCGATGACGCCACGCGTCCTCCTCGGGGTCCGGGCACAGCCCAACGGCTGTCGGGGAACGGGGAGTTCAGCTTCCCCGATCCGCACTTCCGGGCCAAGGGGTGACAGGTGGATCGGCGGTGGACGGCTTTCTGGGAACGCCATCTGACGCCGTCTGCGCTGGCGGTACGTCAGGAATCCGTCGGATCGGGCAGGTCGGCCGCCGACTCCTCGGGGGTGAGGTCCGTCCGCAGCCGCAGCCAGGACGGCTGGCGCAGCAGACCCGCCCGGGTCCGGGTGCTGAAGCGGACCTCGCCCACCAGCCGGGGCAGCACCCAGTGCGCGCCCGCCGCCGCCGGCACCGGATCGAACGGGCACGCGTCGCTCGCGAGGCCCCGCAGCAGCGCCGCCAGCTCGGTGCGCTCGGCCTCGCTCCAGCCGGTGCCCACGCCGCCGACGTACCGCAGCCGGCCCGTACCGTCCCGCTGGCCGACCAGGACGGCGCCGGGCAGGCCCGTGAGCCGGCCCTTGCCGGGCAGCCAGCCGCCGATCAGGACGTCCACGGCCCGCATGTTCCGGATCTTGATCCAGGCGCGGGAGCGCACCCCGGGCTCGTACACGGAGTCCAGTCGCTTGCAGACCAGACCCTCCAGACCGTGCGCGCGGGTCGCCTCGAGCGCCTCCCGCCCGTGACCCACCAGCGCGCCCGGCGTCGACCAGTACGGCCCCGCCAGCGCGAGTCCCTCCAACCGCTTCCGGCGCTCCCCGTACGGCACCCGCAGCAGGGAGCGGCCGGACAGGTGCATCACGTCGAACACGACGAGGTGGACGGGGACCGTGCCCGCCATCCGTGCCGCTCTGACGGGCGCGTGGGCCAGCCCCATCCGTGACTGGAGCAGCTGGAAGTTCGCGCGGCCCTCCTCGTCGAGCGCGAGCACCTCGCCGTCCAGCACGGCCGGGGTGCGGCCCAGCACGCCGCCCAGCGGACGCAGCTCGGGGTAGGCGGCGGTGATGTCCTCCCCGGAGCGGGCGCGCAGCTGGAGGCTTCCGTCGCCGGCGAGGTAGATCACCGCGCGCTGCCCGTCCTGCTTGGTCTCGTAGGCCCAGCGCGCGTCCGCGGCTGGGGGCGGGAGGGCGCCGGACGTGGCGAGCATGGGGGCGATGAGGGGGAGGGCGGCGGGGGTTCTCCGGTGCTCGGGACGCCCCCGGCCTCCGAGGTTCCCAGGGCCCTCGGTCCCGCGGTCCTCGGGGTCCTGCGGCTTGTCGACGGCCCCCGGACCGTCCGGGCGCCCCGGGTTCTCGGAACGGTGCGGGCCTCCTGGGCGCTCCGGCTTCGCGGGGATGCGCGGGCCTCCTGGGCGCTTCGGACGCGCGGGGTCCTCCGGCTTGTCAGGGTGCTCCGGGTTCGCTGCACCCTCGGTCGCGGCTGGGCTCACGGGGTGAGGTCTCGACGCGTCGGCGCCCGGTCACGCGTGCCGGGCGCCGGTTTCCCCTGAACGGAGTTCGCACGGCCCCCGGCCGGCCGGACAACCCGCCGACGGCCGGCCGCGGCCCGGAGGAGGGCCAGGGGGCGTCTGGCCCAGCGGCTGGGCGTGGAGGCCTCGCACGTGACGCGCACGGTGCAGCAGTTGCAGAGGTCCGGACACGTCAAGCGCGTCCCCGACCCCGTCGACGGGCGCGCCCAGCGGATCCGGCCCACCGAAGCCGGCCGGGCCGCCGTCGACCGGGTCCGGGACGCCGGCGCCCGCGGGCATGCAGCCGGCCCTGTCCGCGTGGACCCCCGAGGACCTGAGCCTCCTCGCCGGGCTCTTCCACCGCATGGTCGACGACTTCCTCTCCCACGCCCAGGACGAGGATCCCGACCGGCAGGCCCCGGCCCCCACGCCGGGCACCTGACCCGCCCGCGCCCCTCTTCCTCTCCCACGCCCAGGACGAGGAACCCGACCGGCAGGTCCCGGCCCCCACGCCGGGCACCTGACCGGCCCGCGCCCGACCGCCGTCCCGGCCCTCGGGCGCGCACCCCGGCGCCCCCGGCCCCGGCGGGTTCCCGAGGACCCCGCCGCCTGCGCCGTCTCTACGCTCCAGTAATATCGCGCGCCTGGCCGTCAGAGGAGGAACCGTGCCCCGGTCCGAACGCTCACCCCTGCTGCTCGCGGGCCTGCTGGCCGGCATGGGCGTCGCCCACTTCGCCGTACCGCGCCCCTTCGACGCGATCGTGCCGCGCTCCCTGCCGGGCTCACCGCGGACCTGGACCCGGGCCAGCGGTGTCGCGGAGCTCGCCCTGGCGGCCGGCGTGGCACTGCCCGCGACCCGCAAGGCGGCCTCGCTGGCGACGGCGGCGTTCTTCGTCGGCGTCTTCCCCGCCAACGTCAAGATGGCCGTCGACTGGCGCCACCGCCCCGCCCCGCTCAAGGCCGCAGCGATCGGCCGACTGCCCCTCCAGGTGCCCCTCGTGCTGTGGGCGCGTCACGTCGCCCGGAAGGCGGAGGGCCGGTCATGACCAAGGCCCCGGAGAAAGGCGACCCGGTCGAGGGCTTCGCGCTGCCGGACGAGACCGGCGCCGTCCGCAGTCTCACGGACCTGCTCGCCGACGGACCGGTCGTCCTCTTCTTCTACCCCGCCGCCCTCACCCCCGGCTGCACCGCGGAGGCCTGCCACTTCCGTGACCTGGCCGCCGAGTTCGCCGCCGTCGGCGCACGGCCGGTCGGTATCAGTGGCGACCCCGTCGACCGCCAGCAGGAGTTCGCCGGCCGCCACGGCCTCGGCATGCCCCTGCTGTCCGACGCCGACGGCGCGGTGCGGGAACGGTTCGGCGTGAAGCGCGGCTTCTCCCTGGCCCCCACCAAACGGGTCACGTTCGTCATAGCGCAGGACCGGACCGTCCTGGAGGTCGTGCGCAGCGAACTGCGCATGAACACCCACGCCGACCGCGCCCTGGCGGCGCTGCGCGCCCACCGCGCCTGAGACCCCGCAGCCCTGCGGCCCGGTCGCGGTTGATGAGCCGGGTCAAAAGGACCATTCTGGACGACATGGAGCATGTCGCCGCCGCGGCCGTCATCGATGCCCGCGGCATCGTGACGGGCTGGAGTGAGGGTGCCCGTCTCCTCACGGGCCACACGGCCGAGGAGGCGGTGGGCAGGCCGGCGGCCGAGCTGCTCGGGGATGCCGTCCCGGCGCGCATGGACGGGGCCTGGACCGGCCCCGTCGTCGTCCGTCGCCGTGACGGTGACCCGGTCACCGTCACCGTGACCGCCTGCCCGGTTCTCGGCCCCGGCGGGGAACCGGCGGGCCTCACGCTCACCGTCGAGCGGCTCGCGGACGGTGAGGCGACCCTGGCCGGGCGCGCCTTCCAGCAGGCCTCCATGTCGATGTCGGTCTTCGACACCCGCCAGCGCTACCTGCGGCTCAACGACGCGGCCTGTCAGGTGATGGGAGTGCCCGAGGAGACCCTGATCGGCCGGCACTTCCCCGAGACCGTGGAGGACGCCGAGCACAGCCGCGGTTTCAACTGGCACCTGCGCCACGTCGCGGAGACGGGCAGACCGGTCCGCTACGAGAGTTTCACGGGCGCCCCCGCCCTGAACCGGGAGCATGCCTGGACCACCGAGATGTGGCCGGTGCGGGACGCCTCCGGCGAACTCGTGGGGACCGCCCTGGCGGCGTTCGACAGCACCGAGCAGCACTGGGCGCGACGGCGGCTGGCCCTGCTGAACGAGGCCGCGGCGGCCATCGGCACCACCCTGGACGTGGTGCGCACGGCCGAGGAGCTGATCGGGATCGTCGTGCCCCGGTTCGCGGACTTCGCCAGCGTGGACCTGTTCGACTGGGTCCTCGGCGCCGAGGAACCGCCGGTGGTGTCCGGCCAGGAGATCGTGCTGCGCCGGGTCGCCCACGGTTCCGTCACCGAGGGCACCCCGGAAGCGGCCGTGCACCTGGGCGAGGCGGACCTCTACCCGCCGTTCTCGCCCGTCGCGCGGGCGCTGCGGGAGGGCCGGGCGATGCTCAGCCAGGCGGGCGAGCCCGCGTTCATGCGGTGGGTCGCGGAGCGCAACGCCCGGGCCCCCGCCGGACGCCCGTACCGCAAGGGCGTCCACTCGATGATGGCGGTGCCGCTGCGGGCCCGCGGCACCACGCTCGGCGTCGCCGTGGCGGTACGCGTCGCCCAGCCCGACGACTACGAGGCCGACGACGCCGTGTTCGCGGAGGAGCTCGCCAGCCGCGCCGCCGTCTGCGTCGACAACGCCCGCCGCTTCGCCCGCGAACGCACGACCGCGCTGGCGCTCCAGCACAGTCTGCTGCCGCGCGGCCTGCCCGGTCAGGCGGCCGTCGAGGTCGCCCACCGCTATCTGCCCAGCGGCTCCACGGCGGGTGTCGGCGGCGACTGGTTCGACGTCATCCCGCTCTCCGGGAGCCGGGTCGCGCTCGTCGTCGGTGACGTCGTGGGGCACGGCATCCCCTCCTCGGCGACCATGGGTCGACTGTGCATGGCCGTGCGCACCCTCGCCGACGTGGACCTGCCGCCCGACGAACTCCTCACCCACCTCGACGACCTCGTCACCCACCTCGCGGCCTACGACGGCGTCGGCGGCGCCGACGACGGGGCCGACGACGTCGCGGAACTCGGCGCCACCTGCCTCTACGCCGTCTACGACCCCGTCACCCGCCGCCTCAACGTCGCCGCCGCCGGTCACCCGGCCCCGGTCCTCGTCCTGCCCGACGGCACCGCACGCCCCGTCCGGATGGCACCAGGGCCCCCGCTCGGCGTCGGCGGACTGCCCTTCGAGGCGGTCGAGCTGGAGGTGCCCGAGGACACGATCGTCGCCCTCTACACGGACGGCCTCGTCGAGGACCGCGCCCGCGACCTCGACCGCACCACCGACGAACTGTGCAACGCGCTGACCGCCCCCGCCGCCTCCCTCGACGCCCTGTGCGACAGCGTCCTCAAGGCGGTCCTGCCCGAGGAGCCCGGCGACGACGTCGCCCTGCTGCTGGCCCGCACCCGCGCGCTCGGCGCCGACCAGGTCGCCACCTGGGACGTCACCCCCGACCCCGCCCACGTGGCGGCCACCCGGCAGGCCGCGACGGACCAGCTGGCCGCCTGGGGCATGGACGAGACCGCCTTCGTCACCGAACTCGTCGTCAGCGAACTGGTCACCAACGCCATCCGCTACGGCGAACCCCCCATCCGGCTGCGCCTGATCCGCGACCGCACCCTCATCTGCGAGGTGTCCGACGGCAGTTCGACCTCTCCGCACCTGCGCCGTGCCCACTCCGACGACGAAGGAGGGCGCGGACTCCTGCTCGTCGCCCAGCTCACCCAGCGCTGGGGCAGCCGGCAGACGACCCGCGGCAAGACCATCTGGGCGGAGCAGGCCCTGCCGCCGCTCTGATCACTCGAACGCGCAGCCCGGATTCGGCGCGTCCCGGGAGAACGGCGAACCGTGCGGCAGCACGTACAGCACCTCCAGGACGAGGGGAACGGCACCGAGGTTGCGGCCGAGGTGCACATAACCGGGCCCGGCGGCCTCCTGGATGGTCCCGCCCGCCGGGTGGACGCCGTCGGAGGCGCAGGTCGCGTCGTAGTGGCTGAGGGTGCCCTGCTTCACGACGCCGTACACCGGCCCGTCGTGGTAGTGCCAGCCGGTGGCCTGCCCGGGCGGGATCGTCACCTCCCGCAGGACGTAGTCCGTCCCCCCGACGGTCGTCCGGGCGATCACCCGGCCGCTGACCCCCGGCCCGCCCGGCGTGGCCTGGGCGACCGGGGCGGCGAGAACGGTGGCGGCGGTGACCGCACCGGTGACGGCGACACGGAACGAGGTGCGCATACGGGCCTCCCGGCAGACGATCGCGACGGCGGCGACGAGCACGTGCCGGGGCGAACATACGCGCTTCGCGGGGCGGTTGGGGCCGTAACGGGCGAGACGAGCGGTGTCCGCCGTCCCGCCCGACGGCCTCGGAACTCCTCGTGCGCCTCCGGATCCCCGCCCAGCCGCTGCCGGGGCCGGTCGCCGATCGCCCGCATCTGCTCCGGGTCCACGGAGAAGCCGAACACGTCGGGGTCGGCCCGCCGGCGGTCGGGGTCGGCCGACTTGGGGATCGGCACCGCGCAGAGCCGGAGGCGCAGGCGCAGTACGACCTGGGCGGGACTCACGCCGTGTGCCTCGGCGACGGAGACGACGGCCGGGTCCCGCAACAGCGCCGAGCCGCGGTCCGGCGGGCTCCAGCTCTCCGTGACGACGCCCTTCGCCTCGTGGAAGGCGCGCAGCCCGCGGGTGCGCCGGACGCTGTTCACCGTCGGGCTTCCGTCGACCGCGCCGTCCCTCCGGCGTCGGCGACGGCAGGAGGGTTGATCGACCGGAGGGGGCGGGCAGGATGCCCGGCGGGCGGCACCGGGCCGCCGCGAGGACGATCGGAGCGTGTATGACGACGCGGAGCCGGGCCATGGACCCCGAGGCGGTGGAGCGGGCCGCGCGGGCCGCCGGCGTCGAGGTGAGGCCGGTCGCCGGGCACATCGGCGCCGAGGTCACCGGCGTCGACCTGGCCGAAGGGCTCGACGAAGCCGGGGTAACGGCGATCAGGGCCGCCGTGCTGTGCTGGAAGGTGGTGTTCTTCCGCGGACAGCGCCTCGACCACGCCGGGCACGTGGCGTTCGCCCGCCGATTCGGCGAGCCGGTCGTGCCGCGCCGGCGGGGCAGCGCCTCGCCGGCCGGCGTGCCCGAGATCGAGACCACCGCCGACCGGCTGGAGCTGGGCGGACGCTTCGGGATGGACCACGACGAGTGGCTGCGGCGCCGCCGTCACACCCTGCTGCGCGGCTGGCACTGCGACCACGGCGCCCGCGTCGACCCGCCGGCCGCGACGATCCTGCGCGCCGAGACGGTCCCGCCCTACGGCGGCGACACCACCTGGTCCAATCTCGCGGCCGCCTACGCGGGACTGTCCGAGCCGGTCCGGCGCTTCGTGGACGGCCTGCGCGCCGAGCACCGGCTCGGTGTCGGCTACCAGCCCCGCCCCGGCGACGACGCCTATGTGCGCCACCTGCTCGACCACCAGGTCGCCTCCGTCCACCCGCTGGTGCGCGTCCACCCGGAGACGGGGGAGCGGGTGCTGTACGTCAACGGCTACTACGTCGAGCAGATCACCGGCGTCTCCCGTGCGGAGAGCGCGGCGATCCTCGAGATGCTCCTGGAGCAGGCCACCCGGCCCGAGTACACGGTCCGCTTCCGCTGGGAGCCGGGCAGTGTGGCCTTCTGGGACAACCGGGCCACCATCCACCTGGCGCCCGGGGACAACGCCCACCTCGGCTTCCCGCGCACCATGCACCGGGTGATGCTCGCCGGCGACGTGCCCGTCGGAGTGGACGGCAGGCCCTCGGAGCCGGTCACGGGGACTGAACCGGGGCGCTGGTGACGTCCCCGGATCACTGCGGCCGCCACCCGGCTCCGGCCCCGGCTTCGTCGTCCTGCCGGTGAGGATCCGCCCGTGGTCCTCGTGCGCGACGTACGGCTGTGGGCCCGGTCCCGACCGGGGGCGCGGACGGCGCGTTCCGTGGTCACCGTCCGCCTGCCGCCGCCCGCCGCTCAGGTCAGCGGGATGACGACCTCGTCCTCGACCGGCGGATCGATCTCCTGGGCCCGGTTGCCCGTCGCCGCGAAGCAGCGCAGCCGGACCGCCTCCGGGGTGATGTCCACCCGCAGGAACGACTTGAAGAACGGCGGGCTGTAGGTCGCCGAGCTCGGGGAGAACACCTGGGTGTAGATCTTCCGCACGGGCAGCCGGAAGCGGGCCGGACGGTCGGGGCGGCGGCCCGCGCCCAGCAGCGAGGCGACCAGCCGGACCCGCCGGGTGACCTCGGCCGACGGTTGCGGCGCCCGCGCCGGGGTGATGCCCAGACGCTCGGCGACCACGGCCGTCGCCTGGTCCTCGGTGAGGGTGAACAAGCGGCGCAGGCGCAGCCGGCGGCCGTACAGACGGCTGTAGAACGCCAGGGAGTCACCGCGCAGCGGGTAGCAGCGGAAGTCCCGCTCGGTGACGCCGGCGACCGACACGCGCGGAATGGTGTGCGTGGCGTGGGTGAAGGCCCCGCCGCCGCCCGAGACGACGTACTGGATGGTGCGGCCGCCCACGTTCACCGGATAGCGCTGGTAGTTGTGGATGTCACCGCCGATCGCCGCCACGAAGCGGTGGGCCGGGTCGCGCACGATGTCGTCGACCGTGCCGCCGCCCTCGACGGGACAGGGGTGGTGCTCGCCGTCGACGTACAGCGGTGAGCCGGTGACGAGGATCTTCGGGCGGGGGTCCCGAGCCACCTCGCGCAGCCATGCGCCCTGTTCGGCGTCGACCGTGCCCAGCAGTCCGGTGTCGATGCCGATGATCCGCAGCGGGCCGGCGTCGATCGCCCAGTACGGGCCCGGCTGGACGGCCTGTTGCCCGGGCGCGGCCCGCACCGTCCGTTCCTCGTCCAGGCGTCGGCCGTCGCCCTCGCGCGGCCGGTGCCACAGCAGCGAGCGCAGCCACGCCCGGGACGGCGGGCGCGGCGCGGGCTCGGGCGGCAGGGGCGGGGCGTCGCCGCAGAAGACGCGCATGAACGCGCCGAGGTCCTCGTACCAGTCGTGGTTGCCCGGTATCGCGTAGACGGGCGCCCGGTAGTCGCGGTACGGGCGGAAGAACTTGGGACCGTAGTCGTCGGCGCTGCCGACGGGGTAGATCACGTCGCTGGCGAGCACGGCGAAGTCCGTGTCCTGACCCACCTTCAGAAACCCCGGCACGACCGCGTACTGGGGGTCGTCGCCCTCGCCGGTGTCGCCGATGACCATGAAGGAGAACCGGTCGGGGGAGTCGCGCCGGATCACCTTGTCGGCGGGGGCTCCGGCCGCGGCGCGCTGTGCGACCCAGCGCGCACGGGTACGGCCGGTCGGGTCGCCCAACCAGGACGCCAGTACCCCGTTGCGCGCGGCCCACAGCATCCGGGGGTCCAGCCACGAGATCTTCCCGGACCGGGCGGGCATGAGCTGCCGGTACGCGCCCTGCTCGGCGCCGCCCCAGCCGGCGCCTGCGGCGGTATCGCGTGAGGAGTCAGACACCGGTGCACCGTAGCAATGACCCACGAGCGGGATCGCTTCACCGGCTCCACGACCGCCCGAGGGCCGCCCGCCCGGCCCGCTCCTCCTGGGCGGGGGCGGGGGCGGCCGGCGCCGGCCGGTTCCACTCGCCGTCGCCGAGGACGAGCAGCGGGTCGAACATCACCACCACCGCGGCCGGCAACCGGAAGACCGCCGGCCCGACCAGCATGGGCAGCGGCAGCGAGGTAGGCGTGTCGCCGGTGCAGGACGACGCGGCACCGTGCAGATGGACACTGACCGCGGACATCCCGCCGTAGTGCATGCCGGAGACGGCGACTCCCATGACCAGGCTCGCGCCGAGGCTCGTCGGGAACCCCCGGACCGTGACGGCCGCCCACATTGCCGCCGTCGCGGCGACGACCGCGATCGACACGGACGGGGCGACCAGGACGGGGTCGTAGCGGAGGTGTGTCGACACCGCCCCGACGGCCGGCTGAGAGCTCCGGACGAAAAGGGACTCCGATCACGTCGCGACGCCCGGTGCGTGCGATCGCGAGGCGCCGGAAGCTCCTCGTAGCGAGCTACCAGGGGCTTCCGGCAACGCGGCGGGCGTGCCGGGCGTCGCGAGCCGGGCTCCCTTTCCGTTCGGAGCTCCGAGGCGTCAGCCCAGCGGGTCGAGCGTCAGGTACGCCTGACGCGGCGCGCCGTCGTGCACGAGCGACTCGTGGTGACCGACGTCGTCGAAGGCGAAGGCGTACGCCTTGCCGTCGACCATCTGCGCGTGGATCTTGCGGGCGTAGTGGTTGGTCACCGTGTCCTGGTAGAAGTTCGCCGACGTGGCGTCCGGCTGGTTCGGGGCGACGAGCAGGGTCGACCGGTTGAAGCCCGCGCACAGCGTGCGCGAGATCGGGCCGCGGACGAGGTCGTTGGGGGCGTCCAGCAGCCTGTGACAGCCGAAGATGCTGTCTGCGTCCGGCTTCTGGAAGCTGGTGACGACGGTCCCGGCGCTGTCGGTGAAACGCAGCAGGCCGTCCGCGACCCGGCCGTGGTACCGGATGCCGGGCCGGTCCGCGAACGGCGTGACCGTCAGGGTCGTCGTCGCGTACTTCTGCCAGACGCGGTTGACGTAGTCGTCCATCACGGACCGCGGCAGGGCCCCGGTCTCCACGCCGTACAGCGGGGAGAGGGCGCGCAGGACGGTGCCGTCGGACCGGGTCTGGATCAGGTTGCCCCAGCCGCCGGGCTGTGCTCGCAGGGCGTTGAAGAAGCCGTTGTAGCCGCCCGGCTTGAGTCGCCCCGTGCTGCTCACGCTCCCGTCGGCACGCTGCACGCCGACCGCGTACGGCGCCGAGAACATGTCGACCTGGGTGCTGTTGAGCCACAGCCCGGAGTCGTTGAGCGTGTACTCCGACCAGTTGAAGAGGATGTCGCGGTTCGGGTCCGCGGGGTTCTGCACGGCCGGCTGCACGAGCCCGCCGGTGGTCAGCCGGAACACCAGCTTGCGGCCGTAGGAGAAGTACACGCGGCCCGAGAGCTTGGGGATGCGGATGGTCGTGGACTGCCCCGCCGCCGGGCCGGGGATCGAGGCGTCGGGTGCGGGGGTGGGCGGGTTGCCGCCCGCCGGCCAGGCGTGGAACGCGCCGCCGGCGTCCGCCCAGCCCTGCCGACCGGTGCTCAGTAGGGTGCCGAGGTTGTAGATGTACAGCGGTTCGCCGCGGCCCGAGTTGTTGGTGATCTTCAGGGGGACGGTGTCGGGGACCGCGGCCCGTGCCGGGGGTCCCAGGGTGAGCAACGAGCCGACCAGGGCTGCGACTCCCGCCGCTGCTGCCAGCCGGGACCTGAGTGGGCGAAGCACCCTCCACCTCCGTGCGGGTAGGCCTGTGGGGGTTGGTCCGTACCTTCATGAGAGCGCTCTCAAAATCCCATCAGGATATGGGCATGTCAATGGTTGGTGCACGGGGAGGCGGCCCCGCCCCCCCCCCCGGGCGCCCCCCCCATTCCCCCCCCACAGAAGCCGCTAGCCGGGGACCCCCCTTTTTTTTGGAGATCTTTTGGG
>NZ_JBVIAY010000006.1:326127-352114 GCF_055573695.1 Streptomyces sp. NPDC030143 | reverse complement strand
TTGTTTTTTTTTTGTTTTTCCCCTCCCGCGGGAACCCCCCCCAAAACCCCCCACCGGGCTGTGCCCCTGCCGGTTTTGCCCCCCCGCACCCCCCCCCCCCCCCCCCCCCCCCCCCCCCTCGACGGTGCCATCGCAGCGGACGTCGCGAGTCGGGCCCCCCCTTTTTGTTCGGAGCTCTTCGGGGGCGGATTCCGGCCGGGGGCTCAGGCGGACGTCGGAACGTGCGGGCCGGACGGCTTGAGGGCACGCCGCCGGATGGCTCGGGCACGGATGGCTCGGGCGCGCCGCCGGGCGGCTCGGGCGCGCGCCCCCGGGTGGCGCCGGGGCGCGCCGCCGGGTGGGGGCGTCAGAAGGTGCGCTTGAGCAGATCCAGCAGTGCGGTCCAGTGCCGTTCCGCGCTCTCCTCGTCGTAGGCGGCGGTGTCGGCCTGGGTGAAGCCGTGGCGGGCGCCCGCGTAGACCTCGCAGCGGTGGCGGACACCGGCCGCGGTCAGCGCCTCCTCCAGCCGTTCGATCTGCTCCGGCGGCAGGGAGGGGTCGTCGTCGGCGTGACCGAAGTACAGCTCGGCGGTGACCCGGTCGGCCAGCCGGTGCGGGCTGTCCGGCGCGTCGGTCGCGAGCCGCGCGCCGTGGAAGCCGGCCGCCGCGGCCACCCGGTCCGGGTGGGTGGCCGCGGTCAGCAGTGAGAGGCGGGCTCCCATGCAGTAGCCGGTCAGTGCGACCGGGCCGTCCACGACGAGCGGGCTCTCCGCCAGCCAGCGCAGATACGCGCCGGCGTCCCGCACGGCCAGGTCGTCGGTCAGCGACCGCATGACCGGGCTCAGCCTCTCGAAGATCTCCGGACGGGCCCCGGGATCGATGAACTCGGGCAACTCCACGACCGGGGCCCGCCCGTGACGGTAGAACACGTTCGGGACCAGCACGGTGTAACCGGCCCCGGCGAGCCGGTCCGCCATCGCCCGCAGATGCGGACGCAGACCGAACGCGTCCTGGTACAGCAGCACACCCGGGCGGGGCGAGCCGTCACCGGGGTGGGCGAGATAGGCGTCCGCGACGCCGTCCTCGGTGGGGATGTCCACGGCTGTTCCCTCTACGGCGGTCATGGAGGTGCCTCTCTGCGCGGTTCACGGCGAGCGGTGGTTCCGCCCGGCGGGGGCGGGCCGCGACCATCGTTGCACGCACCATCCAACCGGCCGCGGGCCCCCGGGGCGGCTTCGGGACCCCTGAGAGCTCCGAACAAAAAGGGAGCCCGGCTCGGGGCGTCCGGCACGCACACTCGCCGCGTTGCCGAAAGCCCCTGGTAGCTCCGCTACGAGGAGCTTCCGGCGCCCAGCGACCGCACGCACCGGACGCCGCGGGCTGATCGGCCTCCCTTTTCGTTCGGAGCTCTTACCCGACTCCTACTCGAAGCGGGAGGTGTCGCCCGCCCCGCGCCGCACGATCTCCGCCTCGCCGCCGGAGAAGTCGATGACCGTCGTCGGCTCGGTACCGCAGTCCCCGGAGTCCACCACCCCGTCCACCACGTGGTCGAGCCGGTCCTTGATCTCCCAGCCCTGCGTCATCGGGTCTTCCTCGCCCGGCAGCAGCAGGGTGCTGGACAGCAGCGGCTCGCCGAGCTCCGCGAGCAGCGCCTGGGTGACGACGTGGTCCGGGATGCGCACCCCGACCGTCTTCTTCTTCGGGTGCTGGAGCATGCGCGGCACCTCCTTCGTCGCCGGGAGGATGAAGGTGTAGCTGCCCGGCGTCGACGCCTTCACCGCGCGGAACACGTCCTTGTCCACCCGCACGAACTGACCGAGCTGCGCGAAGTCCTGGCACACGAGGGTGAAGTGGTGCCGGTCGTCCAGCTCGCGGATCGACCGGATCCGGTCGATCCCGTCCCGGCTGCCGAGCCGGCACCCGAGCGCGTAGCAGGAGTCCGTCGGGTAGGCGATGAGCGCGTCCGCCCGGATGGCGGCCGCGATCTGCCCGATGGCGCGCGGCTGGGGGTTGTCGGGGTGCACGTCGTAGTACTTGGCCATCTGCCGAGCTTATGCCGACGACGACCGCTGCTGCCGTCGGCGCCGGGGCTCGCTGCACCCGTCGGCGTCGGGAGCCCGTGTCCCGTCGGTCTCGGGGCTGCTGTTCCCGTCGGCGGAGGAGGCCGCCGGGGCGCTTTGACACAGGTATGCGGGCAAACCTGTTCTGGCCGCATGTCCGACACCCGCGCGCCCGCCCGGGGGTCATCGACCGCGTGACCTCCGAACTCGCGGTCCGCCTCCTCGCGCTGCCGCGGACCCTGCCCCGCCGGGGGGCGGTCTCCTACCCCCACCGCAAGCCGCCCGAGGGGCAGCTCCTGCTGCTCGAGTTCGTCGTCCCGCTTCGCCCCCCGGCAGGCCCGAGCCCCGCGCCCCCGGGACGCCCAGGTGTGCATCGCCCCCGGCGCGCCCCCCACGCCGCCTCCGGCACTCCCGGACCTCCGCCCCACCCCCGGGCCCCCGCAGCTCATGCGCGCCCCGCACACCGGGGTGAGGTAACGTCCCCGACCGATCGACTGGTTCGGCCTGCGGGGTCGTGAGGGATGAGGAGAGGGCCGACATGGCTGGCCGGGACGGGGACGGGGTTCGGGTGGACCGGGCGCAGGACTGGGCTCACGAACTTCTCGAGCATCTTCGGCCCACCGGGCGGGACATCCGCCGAGTCGTCGACTGGCTCGCGGGCACCGTGGACGCCACCGTCTCCCTGCGCGACGACGCCGGCACCGTGCTGGCCGGAACGCCCGCCCCCCTGGAGGGGGGCCCGGTGGCGGACATCGTCAAGGGCCGTATCGCCTCCGCCGCCTGGGAGGGCGACGGACGTCACCTGCGGCTGATCCGCGTCGAACTCCCGCCGCCCGCCCTGGCGGGCGTCCTCGCCGTCTCCCGTACCGCGCCCTTCGACCGGCGTTCCTCCGAAGTCGTCACGCACACCGCGGCCGCCCTGGAACTCCTCCTGCGCGCCGAACGCACCGCCGCCACCGGACACCGCCTCGCCCGCGCCACCTCCGACCTGCGCCTGGCCATCCTGCAACTGCTCATGGTCGAGGACACCGTGGCCGCTCGCCGCGTGGCCGCCGGTCTGTGGCCGGGCCTGCTGGACACCGACACCGCCTGCGTCTACGTCGTCGAGAGCAGCCCGCAGGAGCGCGACCGTCTCGCCGAGGCCTGCCTGGAGGCCACCCGCGGCCGGGCCCTGGTCGTGCGCTGTCCCGCCATGGACG
Organism: Streptomyces sp. NPDC030143; assembly: GCF_055573695.1. NCBI lineage: Bacteria > Bacillati > Actinomycetota > Actinomycetes > Kitasatosporales > Streptomycetaceae > Streptomyces > Streptomyces sp. NPDC030143. Next base: position 348,877 of record NZ_JBVIAY010000006.1, on the reverse strand, counting down.
GCCACGTCATCGTCGTCGCCCCGGACGACGCCGCCGACGGCGCCCTGCGCGGCCTGTGCGTCCGGCAGGCCGACGCCTTCCTCGGCGGCAGCACCCGGCAGAGCCTCGCCCACACCGCCACCGCCTACGGACAGGCCGTCAGCGCCCTCGCCGTCGCCCGCTTCCGCCCCGACAAGGCCGCCGTCCACGGCGAACGCACCCACCCAGAACGCCTGATGGACCCGGCTGTCCTGCACGCCTGGACGACCCGTCTGCTGCGCCCGCTCGACACGCTCCCGCACCACACCCGCGCCGAACTCCTCGCCACCACCCGGCTCGGCCTGGAGTTCACGGCCGTCAACGCGGCGAAGGTGCTCGGCGTCAGCCGCAACACCGTCCGCGCCCGCATGGAACGCGTCGAGAGCATCCTGGGCACGGACTTCTCCGACCTCACCGTGCGCGCCACCGTCCACCTGGCCCTCAACGCCGAGGCGGCCGCCCGCCAGGAGCCCTTCGATGCGCCCCCGCCCCCCGCCCGCCTCGGCGACCTGCTGACCGGGCCCGCGCTGGGCACCTGGGCGCGCGAGCTGCTGGCCCGCCTCGACACCGACGCCCGCGACCTGCGCCGCACCCTGCGCACCTGGATCGCCGCCGGCGGCAACGCCGAGCGTGCCGCCCACCTGCTCGGCATGCACGCCCAGACCGTCCGCGAACACGTCCGCAGTGCCGAACCCGTGCTCGAACGGCAGCTTCTGGCCGCCGGCAGCGATCTCTACGAGGTCGTCCTGGCCCATCTGGTGGTGCGTGACCTCGACGAACCCGCGCTGCACCCTTGATCCCACCAGGCGGAATCGGGCCATCCGGACTCAGCTGTGCACAGGTGAGTCCTCCGGCCCCGTGAGCGGGCACGGGCACGATTCACAAGCGGCTCACCAGGCACGTAGGTTTCAGGTGTCGCGGGGGTCGACCGGAACGGGGGACCGGTCGACCCCGCGCCCTTCAGCCGCGAGGCCGGACGGGAATCTCCTGCCAGCCGAAGGCGATGAACGAGGGCACCTGCCGCAACTCCCGTGCCGCGCCGTCCAGTCGCAGCCCGGGGAACCGCTCGAACAGCGCGGGCAGCGCCGTCAGCGCCTCCATCCGGGCCAGGGGCGCCCCGATGCACCGGTGCACGCCGATCCCGAACGCCAGGTGGTCGTCCGCCCCGCGCGTCGCGTCGAAGACGTCCGCGTCCGCCCCGTAGTGCGCCGGGTCCAGACCCGCCGCCGCGTACGTCGTGACGATGGCGTCCCCGGCCGGCACGGTCACGTCGCCGACCTTCAGGTCGCCGACGGCGAACCGCAGCGGCAGCGAGGCGATCGACGGATGCACCCGCAGCGTCTCGTCCACGACCGCGTCCCAGCCGATCTCCCCGCTCCGCACGGCCGCCAGCTGCTCGGGCCGGTCCAGCAGCGCCACCACGGCGTTGCCGATGAGGTTGACGGTCGTCTCGAACCCGGCGCCGATCACCAGCAGCAGCGTGTACAGCAGCTCCTCGTCGCTGAGCCGGTCGCCGTCCTCGTCGCGCACCCGGATCAGCTCGGTCGTCATGTCGTCACCGGGGTGCTCCACCTTGTGGGCGATGAGTCCGCCCAGCACCGCGCCGATCTGCTCCTGCACGAACGCCGCGTGCTCCGGGCTCGTGTCGGAGGTGTCCATGATGGAGGCGATCAGCCGGGCGGTGGCCTCCCGCATCTCCTCCGGAACACCGAACAGTTCGCAGATGATCCGCATCGGCAACGGGTGCGCGAACCCGGCCTTCAGGTCGACGACTTCACCGCCCTCGTCGAGGGCGTCCAGCAGCTCGGCGGTGATCGCCTCCACCCGGGAGCGCAGCGCCTCGGTCCGCCGGTGGGTGAAGCTCGGCGACACCAGCTTGCGCAGCCGCGCGTGGTCGGCGCCGTACGTGGACAGCATGTTGACCACGCCCACCCAGCCCAGGATCCAGCCCCAGGAGGGGTGTTCGCCGATCTCGGGCCACAACCGCCAGTGCGCGCGCGGGTCCTTGCTGACCCGCGGGTCGAGGATCAGCTCCTTGAGGACGTCGTACCGGGTGGGCGCCCAGGCGGGGATGCCGCCGGGCAGCTCCACGGGCACGATCGGGCCGAGGGCGCGCAACCGGGCGCTCTCGGCCGGGATGTCGGCGCCGAACGGGTCCAGCGCGATGCGGTCGGTCACGGTCACGGGGCAACTCCATGCTGGTCGGGCGAGCGGGGGCTGAAACGGACGGGCAGCGCGGTCAGCGAGCGGTGGAAGGGGCCCGGCCGCCAGGTCAGCCGCTCGCGGGGCAGGACCGGGTCGAGGTCGGGAAGCCACTGGGTGAGCCGCTCGATGGCCTCGGTGACGATGAGCAGGGTGTGCTGCTTGACCGGGCAGGCGTGCGGGCCCGCGCCCCACGACAGGTGGGAGGCGTCGTTCGGGTGCCGGCCGCCGGCGCCCTCCCGCTCGGCGAAGTGACCGAGCGCCCCGTACGACACCACCACGGGCACCGCCGGCCGCAGCCACACCCCGTGGAAGGCCACGGGCCTGCGGGCGTAGTAAATGCCGTAGTTGGCCAGCGGAGTCTCGTGGTGCAGCACCTCGACCACGGCGTCCGTCACGGGACGCGCGCCGCTGGTGAGGGTGGAGTAGTAGGCCGGGTTGCCCAGGACGCGGGAAAGGGTGTTGGACAGCAGGTTCGCGGTCGGCTCGTACCCGGCGCCCAGGGTGAGGAACACCTGCCAGGTGACCTCCTCGCCGGTCAGCCCGGCCGGGTGGTCCAGCAGCCGGCTCGGCAGGTCGTCGCCGCGCCGCTCGGCCTTGGCGGCGATCAGCTCCAGCACGTACCGGGCGTACTCCGCCTCGCCCTCGGCGGCCTGCGCGCCGCCCTCCATCATCTTGCCGAGGCCCTCCTCGAGCCGGTCGCCCTGACTGTCCGGCAGCCCGAAGAGGTCGTTGAAAACCAGGGCCATCAGCGGCCGGGAGAAGTCCCCGACCAGGTCGGCCTCGCCGCGCGGACCGATCCGGCCGACCAGCAGCCGCACCGCGCGCTGCACGCGCGCCCGCAGGTCGTACGGCTCCACCAGGTCGAACACGTCGATCAGGGTGGTGCGGTAGCGGACGTGGGCGGCTCCGTCGGCGAACAGCGCGTTGGGCCGCCACCGCATCATGCCGAGCACCGGGGAGTCGTCGGGGACCGTCACCTCCCAGGCGCGCGGGTCGTGCGAGAACGTCTCCGTGTCGTGCAGCACCTCCAGCGCGGCCCGCCGGTCGGTGACGACGTACGCCGGCACGCCGGGCGCCAGCTCCGCCCAGCCGACCACGCCCTGGGCACGCAGGGCCGCGTAGTAGCGGTGCGGGTCCGGCGCGAAGCCGTCCTCCCAGAGCCGCACGGGCTCCGAGCGGGAGAAGTCGTGCCGCCCCGGGGGGTAGGTGGTCACCGGGCCTCCGCCGGGTCGCGGTCGATCAGATGGTCGACGAGCGCGAGCAGCGCGTCGATCGAGGAGTGCGCGTCCCGCGCGTCGCAGGTCACCATCGGCGTGGCCGGCTCCAGGTCCAGCGCGCGGCGCAGCTGTTCCTCGCCGTGGTGGCGCGGGGCGTCGGGGAAGGCGTTGAAGGCGACGGCGTACGGCAGTCCGCTCTCCTCCACCAGCCCCAGCACATCGAACGACGCGTCCAGCCGGCGGCTGTCGACCAGGACGAGCGCGCCGAGCGCCCCGTAGGAGATGTCGTCCCACAGCGTGCGGAACCGCTCCTGCCCGGGGGTGCCGAACAGGTACAGCACCACCCCGCCGGGCAGGCTGATGCGGCCGAAGTCGATGGCGACGGTCGTCGTCGCCTTGTCCCGCACCCCGGCCAGGTCGTCCACCTCCGCGGACGCCTCGCTGAGGGGTTCCTCGGTGTGCAGCGGCCGGATCTCCGACACCGAGTCGATCAGGGTCGTCTTGCCCACCCCGAACGGACCGGCGACCAGGATCTTCACCAGGTCGCGGGCGGTGTCGGGCAGGTGGACGGCGCGGGCGGCGCCGACGGGGGTCGGGACGGCGCTAGGCGTGCTTGAGGGCGCGGAGGCCATCGGCCACTCTCTTCAGCAGGTCGGGGTCGAACCGTTCGGCGGGCGGGATCGGCGCGCGGGTGAGGACCAGCCCGCGGTCGGCGAGGCCGGCCGCGAGGACGCATACCGCGGACACCGGAAGCCGCAGCAGCGCCGCCGCCTCCACCACCGCCAGCGAACCGCCCTCCAGGGCGTCCAGCAGGGCGAGTTCGGCGGCCGGCAGTCCGGACGGCACGGGCTCGCCGCTGCGCGTGAGGACCGACAGCCGCTCCAGGTGGGGCCGGCTGGGCCGGGCCACCCCGCCCGTCGACAGGTAGGCGGGTACCAGGGGACGGCCGGCCGGGCGGCGGGTCATGCCGGGGCGTTGTCGTCGGCTCCTCGGGGCGCGGCCGCCATGGCCTTCTCGCCGAGCCGCGCCACCTGCGAGTGGACCCGGTGGCCCAGCAGGTCCAGACGCACCTCGCCGTCCCCGTAGGCGGCCACACAGGTGCCGTGGTCGGTCGGGACGATCAGCACGTAGCCGTGGTCAGACTCGATGACGATCTGGCGCAGCTCGGCCGCGTCCCGGTCGGCGAAGGCGGCCGCGGCCGTCCGGCAGGCGCCCTGCACGGTGCTGGTGATGGCGGCGACCCGCTCGGCCGACGGCTGCGACAGCGCGTCGGTGTAGCCCGTCACGAGCCCGTCGCGGGTCAGCATGACGGCGGCCACCACGTGCGGCACCTGCAGGATCGGCTCCAGCACCCATGCCGTGTCGCCCGTGTTGCGGCTGGTCATCGAGCCGCTCCCCCTTCGTCGTCGTTCTGCTCGGTGTCGTGGTCCGCCCGTGCGGTGGTCTGCCGCACGGGAGCGGGGCCGGCCGCGGTGGTCCCGCGGTCGTCCGGAGCGCTGGTCTGCCGTACGGGCGCCGGCTCGGGCGGGATGGTTCCGTGGCCGTCCGGTGCGGGGATCGCCCTCGGGGTCCCGGGGTCGTCCGGTGCGGGGATCGCCGCCGATGTCAGGTGGTCGTCCGGTGCGGTGACGGCCGCCGTTGTCCCGTGGTCGTCCGGTGCGGTGACGGACGTCGGGTGCGGGGCGGCGGCGCGGGCCGCCGCGGTACCGGACTGGAGTGCGCCGAGCGCGGCCGCGGACTCCTCCGGGCGACGCGCCGGACGCCGGGCGGGCGGCTGCGGGGCCGCGGCGGCCCGGGTGCGGCGGCGTCGCTGCGGCAGTCCGTCGGGGTCGATCGGGGCGTGGTGCCCCGGCGCCGCCTCCGGAGCGGGGACCTCGGCCCCGTACGCGTGGGCGGGCGCCTGCGGGGCCGGCCTGGCGGCGGCGGCCTTGCGCGTGGTGCGCGGGGCACTCGGCGCCGGGGGCCTGGCCTGCGGGTCGAGACGGCTGAGCAGGTGGCTGTCGATCCGCAGCACCGCGCGCACCCCGCCGTACGGGGAGGGCGAGGAGGCGTCGACCCCCAGGTCGAACTGCCGGGTCAGCCGGCCGATGGCCGCCAGGCCCATGCGCGGCGGATCGCCCAGCTCGGTCAGCAGGATGGGCGTGTCGCCGGCCACCAGCCGCCGCGCTCGGTCGCGTTCGTCCTGTGTCATGCCGAGGCCGGCGTCGTCCACGGTGACGCACACGCCGTGGTGGACGTGCTCCAGGCTCACCACGACGTCGGTGTCCGGGGCGGAGTGCCGCAGCGCGTTGTCGAGGAGCTCGGCGACGATGATGGCGACGGGTTCGACCGCGTGCGAGACCAGGGCGGTGCCGGGCTCAAGGTGGTTGTGGACCTTCACCCGGTGGTACCCCGCGAGGCGGGCCTGTCCGCCGGTGACCGCGTCCACCAGGTGGGACTCCTCGCGTGCCAGCCCCACCCACGCGCCGCACACGACGGCGGCGACCTGGGCGCGGCGCAACGACTGTTCGTTCTCGTGGTCGAGTTCGAACAGGGTCTGCGTCAACTCGGGGTCGTCGTAGCGCTGTTGCAGTGCGCGCAGGGCGTCCTGGAGCCGGTACAGGCCCGCCTGGATCTCGCGGGTGGCGCCGCGCATCCCGGCCTGTGCGGCGGCGTCGACCCGGATGCGCTGCTCGGCCACCTCGGCCTGCAGTGCCAGCAGGACGTTCTCCAGGGCGATACCGAGGGGCGTGCCGACGGTCAGCGGCTGGAGGGCGCCGGGCACGTCGATGTGCGGATGGGCCACCTGGCGCGCGGCGGCGGGTACGCGCCGCACCGCCAGATGTTCGACCTCGGCCGTGAACGACTTCATGGATCCGTCGAGTTGGGTGCGCAGGGCGGCGATCTCCGCACGGTGCCGGGTCTGTTGCCGCCGTGACCGCAGCAGCCCGCCGCCGAGGGCGAGTGCGGACAGCGTGCCGACGGCGAGGCCGCCGGCCACCAGGTCCGGTAATTCGATCATCGATTCGGGTCCAGGGAGGTTCGGGCGTTTCCGGGGAACGGCAGGGGAGGGTCCGCGGTGTTCGAACCGGGCACCCGCAGCACAGTACACACCGTCCTTGATCGGTTTCGCACGGTCGAGCGAGACTTCGCTCGGAAAGTGCCCGCCTTCTGTTCGCTTCTGCGTCGACTGTCGGAATTGCCGTACGAGAAAGGTGAGTTGAGGCACTGGGGGGGCGCCGCGACCGCCCCGACGTGTGCCCGGCTACTCGCCGCGCAGCGGAGTCAGCACGGCGAGGGTGCCGTTGGCCTGACGCAGCGCCAGCTCCAGCAGGGCGGGCGCGTGCAGCGCCCCGGATCCGTCGGGCGGCACCAGCCACTCCAGGGACCGCGCCGGGCGGTACGGTGGCGGCACCGCCACCCAGGTGCCCCGGCCCGCGTGCCGCAGCCCGGCCCCGATCCAGTGGCTGCCCGGGTCCGGCGGCAGGAAGAAGCCCACTCGATGGGACGCGGTGTCCACCAGCGTAGGTCCCGGTACCGTCCGCGACGTCTGCCACAGCAGGTCCAGCGCCAGCAGGCCCAGACGGTCGGGCACACTGAGCACGTCCCAGTACCGGCCCGCCTCCAGGAGCGCGATCCCGTCGCCCTGGTCCCAGTCCCGCTTGCACACCCGTGGGTCGGTCGCGGCGGCGGCGAGCCACTCCACGCCGCGCGTCCACATCCCATCGCTCATGTTCCGGCTCCGTGTGAGGTCCGCCCCGGCGGTCGGCCGCGTGCCGACCCGGCACCTGCATGCTCGTAGATATTTCCGGGTGGCGGAAGGGGTGGCGGACCCTGGCGTTTCGGTCTGGTTCGTTCGAGGACCGTGCCCACGTTCGAGCGGACCGCCCGAGGGGTCCTCGCACCGTGCCCGCCCGGGCCGCGCGGCCCGGCACCACACCTTGCCGCGTTGCCGAGAAGTCGTGGCAGCGCCGCCGTGAGGGCTTTCCGGCGCCTCGCCATGCACGGCACCGGACCACGCGGCTTGATCAGACGCTCATAGTGCAAGGACCCCTGAGAGCTCCGAACAGAAAGGGAGTCCGGCCCGCGGTGTCCCCCTTGGTTCCGAGCTCCGGGCCGCGGTGTGCCCGGACGGCCGAGGGGTACCCGGCAGCCGAACGGACATCGTCGACAGCACGCTGGGAGGAGGCCGACATGGCCACCGGCACCGAGACCGGCGAAGTGACCGGCACCCGGGACAAGGACTACAACCTCATCTGGTACGTGGAAGCGTGCCTGGACAACGCGCTGCGGCTGGAAACCTACATCCAGGACGCCGAACGCGAGAAGGACAGCGAGGTCGCGGACCTGTTCCGCAAGGCCCAGGCGGACAGTCGCAAGGGCGCGGAGCTGGGCAAGAGCCTCCTGCGCTCCCGGCTGGGCGGCGGCTGACGCGCGCGGCCCGCGGCGGCAGCCTCCGGCGGCCCGGACACCGTGGTACGGCCACGGCGTCCGGGCCGGCCGCGTCCCGGGGGCGGCCCACCGCCCGGTCGGCGACCGCTCACCGGCGGGAGGCGTGTGGCGTCGAGACGGTCGCCCCCTACGGGGTGGGGGATCGCCTCTTGGTGGCCCTCGAACGGGGCCTTGGGGCGTCGTCGACGGCGTGCCCGTCACCGCAAGGAAGGGGTGGACTCGGCGAGGATCTCGCCGCCGCCCGGTCGCCGCGTCGTGCCTCGCCGGGTGCGCGGAACGACCCGTGAGCCGGGCGGTGGCGGCCCTCAGCTCCGGCCCGCCCCGCCCTGCGGCACGGACAGGGGCGGCTCCGTCTGGCGCAGCTCGGCCAGCAACTCGTTCTGCCCGGCCAGGAGTTCGGTCAGGATACGGCGGGCCGCTCGCAGCAGCTCGGCGACGTCACCGCCGGCCAGCGCGTAGCTCACCGTCGAGCCCTCCCGGATCGACACCACGATCCCCGAGCGGCGCAGCACCGCCAACTGCTGGGACAGGCTGGAGGGTTCTATCTCGATCTCGGCGAGCAGGTCCCGCACAGGGACGGGACCGCCTTGCAGCAGTTCGAGGACCCTGATGCGCACCGGGTGCCCGAGCATGCGGAAGAACTCGGCCTTCGCCTGGTAGAGGGGGACCTGCATGGTCAATCGCTCGCTCCCTGCCGCGGTCGGGGTCCTTCGTCCGGCACGATCCTGGCGACTACGGGCTCCGCGCACCCCGGTGATGCACTGATGTGGATGTCTCGAGATGAAGAAATCTGCAACTGCCGGGCGTGCGAAGCCGTGGGCGCGGAAGCCGGCTACACGTCGAGGTCCGCCTCGATCCGCTTGAGCTGGTGCCGGGCCATCGCCAGGTTGGAGCGCTCCCGGTCCAGCACCAGGTAGGTGAACAGGCCTGCGCCCTGGCGGCTCTTGACCAGCCGGATCAGGTGGTACTGGCTCCCCAGCGTGATCAGGATGTCCTCGATCTCGGCCTTGAGGCCGAGGTGTTCCATCGTGCGGACCTTGGCGCGGATCACATCGGTGTTGCCCGCCGCGGCGACGGACAGGTCGAGATCCTTGCCGCCGCCGAGCGTGCCCAGTGCCATGCCGCTGGTGTAGTCCACGACGGCCGCACCCAGCGCCCCTTCCACCGCGGTCATCATCTCCTTGAGCGAGACTTCGACGTTCGCCATGGTGCTCCTCCTGCCGGTTGCGCGGGACCGGGCTCCTCCGGCCTCGCTCGTGCCCCGAACGCTAGGGAGCGTGTCCCCCGAACGGGCGATGCGTTCCGGGACTGGCACAGAAGGGTTCGCGGTGCGGATATCCCTGCCGCTTTCTGATCGCGTACGGGTCACAGTCGACCGGGTCGGGCTGCGCCGGGTGGGCGGGCCATCCGGCACACGACGGGGCCCCGGCCTGACCGCCCGGGGCGTGTTTCGGAAGCAGCCTTGTCCGCCCGGAGGGCAGGGCCCGCGCTGTCCGGTGCGGTACGTGGCAAGGCGGAGGGTCGTCCGCGTACGGGGTGTGCGCGCACGATCCCGACCACGCGGCGAGGCGCCGTGCCAGGCGTCGCGGGCCGGACGGGACTTTCGCACACCCGCCCTAGGATGGTCGGCACCGGGAGCGCGCGGTCCCGGCAGGCTGCGGCGCCGTGGCGGAGCGGTCCATCGCATCGCCGCGGGGGAGACCCTCCCCGCGGCGACTGACGGACTCGGGTGGGTCTGCCCGTCCCCGTCCGCGGGTTCGAATCCCGTCGGCGTCCGCAGCCGCCCCACACCCCCGCCGGAGGCCGGGCCTCCCGGCCGGGGCTCGCCGGTCGCCCCACCTCCACGCTCCGTGCCCGACGTCCCGCCGGGGCCTCGGCCGGTTGCGGTCCGGCGGGGGAGCGGGCAGGGTTCCGTGCCGTGGCCACCTTGCTGATCGTCCATCACACGCCCTCGCCGAACTGCCAGGCGATGTTCGAAGCCGTCGTATCGGGTGCGACGGCGCCGGAGATCGAAGGCGTGCGCGTGGTGCGGCGGGCGGCCCTCGCAGCCACGGCCGCCGACGTCCTCGCCGCCGACGGCTACCTCCTCGGCACCCCCGCCAACCTCGGTTACATGTCGGGCGCCCTCAAGCACTTCTTCGACCAGGTCTACTACCCCTGCCTCGACACCACGCGCGGCCGGCCCTTCGCCTACTACGTGCACGGCGGCAACGACGTCACCGGCGCGGTGCGCGGCATCGAGGCCATCACGACGGGCCTGGGCTGGCGCCGCGCCGCCGAGCCGGTGACCGTCACCGGGGAGCCCGGAAAGGAAGACACGCAGGCCTGCTGGGAACTCGGCGCGACGGTGGCCGCCGGCCTCATGGGGTGAGCGGCCCCGCGGCGGGCCGGGCCGGAGCGGGCACCAGCCCCCGCTGAAGGGCCGGCTCAGTCCCACAGCGGGTAGGTCATGACCCGCTGGAACTGCTCGGGCCGCTCCCCGGGGAACTCCAGGCTGATCCGCCCGTAGCGCTGCGTCCCCGGGTCCTTCTTCCACTGCCGCGGCTCGTCCAGCCGGACGACGACCGGGTACGCGTGGAAGGTCCCCGCGGCGCAGTAGGGATCGCAGTCGTTGACCACGTTGACCCCGGTGGCCTTCGCCGAGTCCGCCGTCCAGTGGTCCCACTTCAGGGAGGCGAGACGGCTGTTGCCGTCGCCGCAGGCCAGGATGAGGGCGTCGGGCCGCACCTGGGGGTGCCAGAGGCAGTCGACCAGCACCGGCGGCGCGGTCTGCCGCACCGCCCGGGGCTCGGCGGGCGCCGCCGACGCCGTGCCGACCGCCGCGGTCAGTCCCAGCGCGGCACACAGCAGGGCCGCCGTTCTCGTCATCTGTCCGCGCATCGTCGCTCCCGCGCACCCGTCCCCGGCCCGACCGCCTGTCCCGCCGCGCCCGAGGTGTCCCACCGACGCTACGACGGCGAGCCGCCGAAGGCCACCCGAACGGCCCCCCCTCCGCGGCCCCCGGTCCCGCGCCCCGACGGGATCGGCCGTGGAGCTCACCCTCCGGGCCGACGCGTACACGACCTGCGCGGAGGTCTCCCCCGCCTGCGCGGCGAACGGCCCGCCCCACGGTCTGACCATCGGCGACGCCGGTCCGGTCTCCGGTGTGCCGACGGCCACCGGCACCGGTGCGGTCACCGTGACCATCACGGGAGAGCCGCGGGTCCAGGACCGTGCGTCGCCCGACGCCGGCAGCTCACCCCGTGACCGGCGGAGCACGAGGACGGCCGCCCCGGTCCGCGCGGCCCGGGCGGCCGCCCCGCCCCCTCGTCACCGGCCGCCCTCTCGCGGGCGGGCTCGCCCGGCGGCAGGCCGCTGACGAGGGGCCGGGCGCTCAACCGCGGCGTCCGGCGGGAGGCCCGACGCCCGCGATCTCGGCCAGCGGCGTCCCGAGCGCCCACAGCCGCAGACGGGGTCCGTCGATGAGGTAGGTGTCCCCCCGGCGCGCGGCCCAGACTTCGTCACGGTGCGTGAACGTGCCGCGGTGCACGACCAGACGCACCCGAGGGCCGGGACGCATCCGTAATCGGCACGAGCACGACGTCTCCTCGTCCGGCAAGGGCTCGGCCACCGGCCGGAACGCCACGTCCAGCAGCCGGCCCCGCCCGTCCCGGGCGGCGAGGTGGAGGGCGTCGTGCGCGGCCGGCGGCAGCACCCGCCAGCCGTCGCGCCGCAGCATCCGCGCCACGGCGAGCACCAGCGCCGGCATGTCCAGCTCCGCCAGCTCCTCCGGCGTGTAGTACCCCCCGCGGCGCCGCGCCGGCCGCCGGGAGCGCCGCCGCACGACCACGGCGACCGCGCCGAGCACGACGATGGCCAGGGCGGGCCCCTCCACCCCGACGGCACGGCCGGCCAGCGCGAGGCCCGCCGTCAGCACGCACACGGCGGCCACCACGAGTGCGAGACCGGGCAGCGCCTCGCGCAGCCGGGGCCCGTGACGTCCCGCTGCCCGCAGCTCCCGCACGGCACGCCGCCGCCGCGCCCACGGTGAACCGCCCGCGCGCGCCCGTTGCCCCCTGCCAGCCCCCAAGGGTCGGCACCCCCCACCCCGCTCACCACGACGTGTGAGGAGGGGCTACCCGCCGGGTGACGCGCTTGCCCCCGGCGGATGCCTTCCGGCCATCGCGTTGGCCGAAGCGCGCCCCTCGACGGACGGGTCCCCGGGGCCGTTGTCAGTGGCGGATGTCAGGCTGCTGACCATGGACGAGACCGAGTTCATGCGGGGCCGGGTCTACGGCGCGGACCACGACGACGCGGGCCCCCGCCCGGACCGCGCGTACGCGGAGCTGGTGGGCGGCCCGCTCGACGGGCTGCTCCTCGATGTCACCGACCGCACCGACCGCGACCCGCACGAGGTGGCGCTGACCACGGAGATAGGCCGCTACGGCCCCGGCGGCCGGGCGGTGTACGTACGGCGCTCCGAGGACGGCCGTCGCTTCGACTGGCGGGGCGACATGCCCGGGGCGCCCTGACGAGCGCTCAGGGACGTCCGGATCGGAGCGCGCCGAACCCGTTCGATCCTGCGAAGACGGGGGCACGGGGTGCCTCTCCGTTGCCTCTCCGTACACCGCATGACAGGAATCCTTGTTGTCGGTCAGTCGCGCCCGCTCCACGGCCTGGCCCCCCACCACCCGGACGACTGGGGCGCGGCCGCCCGCGGCAGGACCTTCCCGCGGGCGCAGAACGACGAACGCGACCGCGTCTGCCTGAACGGGCGGTGACGAGCGGGTTCCCGGCGATGGTGCGCCTGGGGCGTAGGAGACCGATTCCGGGGTAAGCGCGCGGACATGAACGGGGTAGTGAAGGCGGTCCGGATGGAACCTGTCCCGCCCGGCGAGGGTTCCCACCGGCCTGACGCGGGTCCTGCGGAAGTGACGGTGGCCCTCGACGGCCAGGAAGGCTGTATCGCCGGCGCACGGCATCTGACGGGCGATTTCCTCACGAGCGTCCAGCGCGACCACGGGCTGCCGGTGTCGGCGCGGACACTGGACCTGTCGCAGCTCGTCGTGAGCGAACTCGTCACCAACGCGCTGCGCCACGCGCCCGGCCCGGTGCTGCTCAGCCTGCGCGTCGCCGGTGCCGCGGTGGAGATCGCGGTGTGGGACAGCGACCCGACACCGCCGGAGCCGCGCGGGGCGGACCCCACGCGGGTCGGTCAGCACGGGCTGGAGATCGTCATGGCGGTGGCCCAGCACTTCGACGTCGTGCGCGAGCCGGTCGGCAAGCGGATCGTGGCGCGACTGGGCCTGTTCGACGGTCTCTGAGCGGACGTCAGCGGGACGACCGTCGGGCCGGCGAGAACCGACGTCGACGCCGCCGGGCAGGACGGCGCGGCGCGCGCCGCAGGCCCGGCGGACGGGTCGGGTGCAGCGGCGGGTTCACGGCGGCCCTCAGGGTCACCGCCGCGGTCCCCGGTGGGCGACCCCGAGGCAGCGGTCGCCGACCGGCCCGAGAACCTCCCCTGCCAACGGCACGAGTTCGTCGTCCGGACCGTCCGCCGGTCTGCCCGGCCGACCGTGCGCCGACCGGCACCGGCGAGGCAGCGGCGCACCGGTTCGCCCGGCCGACCGGTGCGGCGAGGGCACCGGCGGCGCACCCGAGACGCACGACCTCCACCCGGTCATGACGTCCGGCCCGGGCTTCCAGGGGGCGCCGTTCAGGGCGTGACGGGGCCGATGCCCTGCGTGACCCGCTGCCCGCGCGCGGCGCCCGGTGTCCGAGTGGTGGGGAACGGGTCGGAGGCGTACGGTCGAACGGTGACCCCGCCGGTGGACGCGCCCGTTCACCGGCCTTCCCGGGGCCGCTCCCGAGCATGCGACACGTCATGAGCGTCACGTCATGAGCACTCCGCAGCCGACTTCCGCCCCCAGCACCGACGCCCCGCAACAGAGCGGCGGCGGAAGGGCGATGGCCCTGCTGGTCATCGCCTCCTGCCAGCTGATGGTGGTCCTGGACATCACCATCGTGAACATCGCGCTGCCGGACATCCAGCGCTCCCTGGACTTCTCCACCACCAGCCTGTCGTGGGTGGTCAACGCCTACACCCTCACCTTCGGCGGGCTCCTGCTGCTCGGCGGCCGGGCCGGTGACATCCTCGGCCGGCGGCGCGTGTTCATCTTCGGCGTGCTGCTGTTCGTGGTGGCCTCCCTGCTCGGCGGACTCGCCCAGGGCCCCGGTCAACTCCTCGGCGCACGGGCCCTCCAGGGCGTCGGCGGCGCGATCGCCTCACCGACGTCGCTCGCGCTGATCAGCACCACCTTCCGCGAAGGACCCGAACGCAACCGTGCCTTCGGCGTGTTCGCCGCCGTCTCCGCGGGCGGCGGCGCGATCGGGCTGCTCGCCGGCGGCGTGCTCGTCGAGTGGCTGAACTGGCGGTGGGTCCTCTTCGTCAACGTCCCCATCGGACTGCTCATCGCCCTCGCGACACCCCGTTGGATCCGGGAGTCCGAACGTCATCCCGGCCACTTCGACATCACCGGCGCGGTGACCTCCACCGCGGGCATGGTCCTGCTGGTGTACGGCTTCATCCGGGCCGCCCAGGACGGCTGGCGCGACGCGCTGACACTCGCCTCGTTCGCCGGGGCCGTCGTCCTTCTCGTCGCGTACGTCCTGGTGGAGAGGCGCTCGCGGCAACCGATCACCCCGCTGCACATGTTCGCCGACCGCAACCGCGCGGGCACGTACGGCATCATGCTCTGCCTCGCCGCCGCGATCTTCGGCATGTTCTTCTTCCTCACGCTCTTCGTGCAGAACGTGCTGGACTTCAGCCCGTTGCAGGCCGGGCTCGCCTTCCTGCCCGTCAGTGCCGTCATCGCGGTCGGCGCCGCGCTGGCCTCGCGGTTCCTGCCGACGTACGGTCCCAAGCCGTTCATGGTCGTCGGCGCGATCCTGGCCGCGGCGGGGCTGGCCTGGCTGACGCTGACCGACGTCCACTCCACCTACGCCGGCAGCGTCCTCGGACCGATGCTCGTCTTCAGCCTGGGCATGGGCATGGAGTTCGTCTCGCTCACCCTCATGGCCCTGTCCGACGTGCCCACGCACGAGACGGGTGCGGCCTCCGGCCTACTCAACGCCACCCAGCAGGTGGGCGGCTCCCTCGGCCTGTCCATCCTCGTCACCATGTTCGGCACGGCCAGCAACAACGAGGCGGAACAGCAGGTCCCCGCCTTCCTGTCCCAGGCGACCCCCGCCGAACGCCTTCGCTTCCAGCGCACGGGGGAACTCCCGCCGCCCTTCTCCGACGAGGTCCTCACCGCGGGCGTCTCCGCCGCGTTCATCATGGCCGCCGTCTTCACGGTCGTCGCGGCCCTGATCGCCGTCCTGGTGATCCAGGTCCGCCCGTCGGACCTGGAACGCCTCAAGGGAGGGGTGGGGCCCGGGGGGATGTGAACCCGGAGGGCCGACGCGGCCGCGGGAGGCGCACCCGAAGCGGCGGGGTGCGGCGGAGCGCGCCACGTCCCGCCGCACCCCGCACGGCTCAGTCGTCCAGCGCCGTCAGGACGTCCCCGAGGTCGACGAACTTGAAGTTCGTGGCGGCGCGTTCGTCGCCGCCGGCGTCGTCGTGACCGTCCTGGACGACGAGCAGCCCGCGGGGGTACCTGCGGCCCAGGGGCGCGTTGAGGGCCGCCGCGCCGTCGCACTCCTCGGAGCCGTCGGGGCCCGTCGCCGCGGGGCCGACCCGGAAACCGCCCTCGTACTCGTTGGCGTCTCCCACCTCGCGGTCGTAGGCGGCGAAGGAGTCGTCGCCCTGTCCCGACGCCAGCAGGTGGCCGTCGCCGTCCGGCTCGGTGACCAGCGTCAGGCCCTCGACGTCCGCGGACAGCCGGGTGCCGCCGTACCCCGGATCCTCTCCGCTCACGCACTCCTCGCCGGCCTCGTCGTAGGTGCCCGGGACGCCGTACTCGCGGACCCTGTCGACCAGTCGGGGCGTGCCGGTGAGGGCGGCGGGCAGGCGCCAGACGCCGACGTCCTCCTGGCCGGCGTAGAGCGTGCCGTTCGCCGGGTCGACGACCATGCCCTCCACCTGGGGCAGTTCGCCCGGCTCCAGACAGGGCGACCAGGACGTGCCGTCCGGCAGGCGGAAGGAGGAGGGCAGGGTCAGGGTGCGGACCGTGCGGTAGCCGACCCTGCCCTCGGCGGTGGCGGTGAGTTCGAGCAGCGCGATCGTGCTGCGCTCCCGCCGGCTGACCAGGGCGTAGCTGCGGCCGCTCGCCGTGTCGGTCCAGGTGGCGAGGCCGTACGCGGTGCGCTGCTCGTCGACCTCGGCCTGGTCGGCGGAGAAGACCGGCTGCGCGGCCGGGTCCGTGACGTCCGTGAGGGGGCGGCCCGGCGTGCGGGGGTCGATGCGGTAGAAGCGAAGCCGGTCGTTGCCCCGGTCGGTGGTGACCGCGAGGTCGGCCCGCCCGGTCGACAGCCGCAGGCCCCGGACGAGATCGACGTTGTTGAAGCGGCCCGGCGCGTCCTCGGGGCCGGGACCGGCCGGCGCGGCGATCGACTGCACGAGGCGGGCGTCGAGGTCGTAGACCCGCAGCCCGCCCTCCTTCGCGGTGGCCACCACGAGGCTGGCGTCCGGGTTCGCGTTGTCGCGCCAGATGGCCGGGTCGTCGGCGTCCGCGTGGCCGCCCGCCTCGTCGTCGTACAGCGCGGGCGTCTCGGCACGCGGCACGACGGTCGGCAGGACGGCGTCCCGGCCGGCGGAGGACGCGGGGAGTGCGGCGGTGAGGACCGATGTCACCGTGAGGAGGGAGACGACGAGCGATCTCGGCAGGCGTCTGGCCACGTCGACCTTCTTTCGATAGGGGCATGACACATAGGGGTGATCTTGGTCGTGCCGTCGGACGCGGAGGCAGCGGGAACCTGAAGACCGGGCACCTCCCAGGAAAACAAGTGTTTGCCGCCGCGGTGAGGGGCAACGCGAAGTTCCATGAGTGAACCGAACAACACACCGAAGGACGAGTCCGATACGAAGGGTTCGGCCGCGGCCGGAGCCCGGCGGGCCACCGACAAGGCGACCGCCCCCGCGGCGCGTTCCGCCAAGAGCGCGGCGAACGGCGTGGCCACCAAGGCCGATGACGCCGCGTCAGCGGCCAAGAAGGGAGCCGCACGGTCCGCGGAGGTGGCGAGCGGCGCCGCGCAGAGCGCGGCCCGCGGTGTCGAGGTGGGCCGCCAGGCGATCGTCGCGACCTCGGGTCAGGTCGCGGCCACCGCGAAGACGGCCTGGACGGTCATCGCCCACCGCAAGCTGGTCGCCGCGGGCGTGGGCGCCGGCCTGACCGCGCTGTCCGCCGCCTCCTACGCGGTCGGCCGCCGCTCCGGCCGTCACACCCTCGGCCCGATCACCCGCCTCACCGGCGGACGGATCTGACGCGCTGTCCGGCAGCGCGCGGCGGCGGCCCCGGCCACCGGATCTTCCGCCCGCACCCCGTCGTCCCGGACAACGACCGGAGCGCGGCACCCGTGTGACGGACCGCATCCACCGGGGGCGTCCGACGGGGTGTCACCGGCAGGGGCCGCCGCGCCGCGTGCGGGCCGCCGTCACCGCGGCGGCCCGCGGCGGCCCCCTCCGGCCGAGCCCGCACCGGCCCCGCTTCACGGCGCCGCTGTGACCACCGCCGGCGCGGCTCGCCCCCTGCCCTGCCCGGCGCGCGGGGCCCCTCCCATGTGGCCGCCGTGTCCGTCGCGGGACCCGCGCCGCCGGGGACGCGGTAGCCGTCCTGCGGGGCGCGGCGTCTGTGGGGAGTGGCGCCCGCGGGGGAGCGCGGACCGCACTCACCGCCGCACCGGACCGATCCGGTCCGCCTCCAGCGGGCGTTCCGCCCCACCTGCCCGCGACCCGGCGGGACTGTTCCGTCGGCCTTCGGCCGCCGGTCGTCGCGACCGTCGCGGCGCGGGGGTGCGGAGGAGGTCCGGCCTCTTCCTCGCCCCGGGGCGCCTCCGTGACCGGCACCCACCCGTCGGCAGCCCGGCCGACCGCGCGGCCGGCTCCTGGCGGTGCTCCCGCCCACAGACCTGCCCCGGGCCGCCACCCGCGCCAGGACCGGCAAGGCGCCCCCCCCGCACATCGGGGCACACCGCACACCGCACACCGCCCGAGGAACCGCCCGGAGCGCGGGCACGCGCCCCCTGTGATCTTCGCCGAAGACCCTCTGGGAGGACCGACCACCGTGACCGCACCCACCCGGCCCCTGCCCCCCGTCCGCCCTCGCCGCCGTTTCGATCTCCGTACGACGGCCATGTTCTTCCTCCTGCTCGCCCTGCTGCTGACCCTCGGAGGTCTGGTCGCCCGTACGGCGGCGGCCGCCGCGGAACGCCGCCCCGCCTGGGCGGTGGCCCTGCTGCTCCTCGCGGCCGCCGGTGCCTTCGCCTACGGCCGTACCCGGCGCCGCTGGTCCGCGGGACGGCTCGTGCGGCGCGCCACCGCGCGTCTGGAGGAGGCGGCCGAGACGGCGGCGGAGGAACTCGACGCACCGTCGACCACCGCTCCCGAGCCGGCCGCCGCCCCGCGGGAGGCGGCCGTCGCCCCCCACGAGCCGGCCGCCGCCCCGGCCGAGACGGTCGTCGTGATGCCGGAGACGGTCGCCTACGACGCCCTGGAGCCGTGCGAGTTCGAACAGGCGATAGCCGACCTGTGTGCCCGCGACGGCTGCGCGGACGTGCAGGTCGTCGGCGGCGCGGGCGATCTGGGCGCCGACGTCCTGGCCGTGACGCCGGACGGCAGCCGGGTCGTCATCCAGTGCAAGCGCTACGGCGACGGGCACAAGGTCGGCTCCCAGGACGTGCAGCGCTTCGGCGGCACGTGCTTCACCGTCCACGAGGCCGATCTCGCCGTCGTCGTCACCACGAGCGACTTCACGGCACCGGCCCTCGAGTACGCGGCGCAGTGCGGGATCGTCTGTGTGGACGCGTGGGCCCTGGAGGGATGGCACACCGGTACCGGGCCGCGGCCCTGGGAGACGGGCGCCGCGGCCCGCTGACCCGGACGCCGACCGCCCGACCGGCTGCGGGAGCGCATGGGGAGGAACCGTGCGGGGATCCTGGTTCGCCGACCACGGAATGGGCACTTGGCGGAGGCGAGGGGGCGAACACGGGAGGTTGGGCTGTGGCGGTTCGGCATCAGGTGATCAGGACGAGTCCGAAGACGGTCTGGGCCGTCCTGGCGGACGGGAACCGGTATGCGGACTGGGTGGTGGGAACCTCGGAGTCATGGCCGGTGCGCGGCCGGTGGCCCGAGGTCGACGCGGCGATCGCCTACGAGGTCCGTCTCGGACCCCTCCACCTGACCAACCGGACGGTCGTGCGACGTTGCGCCGAGGGCGCCGGCCTGGAGCTCGAGGCCCACGCCGGCTTCCTGGGCACCGCGCGGATCGCCATCGAGCTGCGCTCCTGGGGCGAGCACTGCCTCGTGATCGTGGACGAACACCCGCTCCGGGGAGCGGGCGGGGCGCTGCATAACGTGGGAGTGGAGGCGCTGCTCCAGCTCCGGCACCGCGCCATGCTGTCCCGGCTGGCCAAGGTGTGCGAGGCGGAGGGCGGGCAGGCGGCCGGCACCGGCAGCGACCGGGAAACGTCGGCGCAGGGCGCCCGAGGAGCCGGGGATGCCTGACGCGGTGGTGATCGGGGCCGGGCCCAACGGCCTGGTCGCGGCGAACGTGCTCGCCGACGCGGGCTGGAGCGTCGAGGTGCTGGAGGAACAGCCCGAACCCGGCGGCGCGGTGCGACACGACCGGGGTGTGCACCCGGACTTCGTCAACGATCTGTTCAGCTCCTTCTACCCCCTCGCCGCGGCCTCCCCGGTCTTGTCCGCGCTGCGCCTGCACGAACACGGCCTGCGGTGGTCCCACGCGCCCCACGTCCTGGCGCACCCGCTCGGCGACGACCGGTGCGCGGTCCTCGACCGGCGGATCGACACCACCGCCGCCTCCCTCGACGCCTTCCGCCCCGGGGACGGCGACGCCTGGAGGCGCCTGCACGAGGTGTGGGAACGCCTGCGGCCGGACGTCCTGGACGCCCTGTTCACTCCGTTCCCGCCGGTCAAGGCCTCCGCACGGCTCGCCGTGAAGCTCCGGGCGGCGGGCGGACTGCGGCTGGCGCGGACCCTGCTCCTGCCGGTGCGCCGCCTGGGCGAGGAGGAGTTCGGCGGCGCGGGCGGCAGGCTCCTGCTGGCCGGCAACGCCCTGCACGCCGATCTCGCCCCGGAGGCCGCGGGCAGCGGAGGCTTCGGCTGGCTGATGTCGATGCTCGGCCAGACCTACGGCTTCCCCGTGCCCGCCGGCGGAGCGGGCGCCCTCACCGAGGCCCTCGTCCGCCGGCTGCGCGCACGCGGCGGCACCCTGCGCTGCGGACACCGCGTCACCGGGATCGTCGTCCGGCAGGGCCGCGCCGTCGCCGTGCGCACCGCCGACGGCGAGACGGTCGACGCGCGCCGGGCCGTGCTCGCCGACGTGTCCGTGCCCGCCCTGTACGGCGAACTGGTCGACCCCGAGCACCTGCCCTCCCAGGTGGCGGTCGACCTGGAGCGCTTCCAGTGGGACTTCGCCACCTTCAAGGTCGACTGGGCCCTCGACGGCCCCGTGCCCTGGCGCGCCGAACAGGCCGCGCGGGCGGGCACCGTCCACCTGGCCGACGGCCTCGACGAGCTGACCCGGTTCGCCGCCCAGATCGCGATGCGCCAGGTCCCCGACCGTCCGTTCGCCCTGTTCGGGCAGATGACGACGGCCGACCGGGTCCGCTCCCCGCAGGGCACCGAATCCGCGTGGGCGTACACCCACGTGCCCCACCGCGTCACCTCCGACGCCGGGGACGAGGGACTCACCGGCTCCTGGGACACGAAGGAGCAGGAGCTGATGGCGGACCGGGTCGAACGCCAGGTGGAGCGGTTCGCACCGGGATTCCGCACGCTGATCCGCGCCCGCCGCGTCCTGGCGCCGCCCACGCTCCAGGCCCTGAACGCCAATCTCCACGGCGGCGCCATCAACGGCGGCACGACGGCCCTCCACCAGCAGCTCGTCTTCCGGCCGGTGCCCGGCGCCGGCCGGCCGGAGACACCGGTGCGGGGACTGTTCCTCGCCTCCGCGGGCGCCCACCCCGGCGGCGGCGTCCACGGCGCCCCGGGGGCCAACGCCGCCCGGGCGGCGCTGCGCCGCAACCGGCCGCCGGGCCTGGCCCGCGTCCAGCGTGCCCTCACCCACCGCGACCGGGGCGGGGAGAAGGCCCCGCCCCACCACTGACGCGGCGGGGCCCCGCCGCGCCGCCCCGCCCCGGCCACCGCCGCGTCGGCCGCCGAGGCGCACCCAGCCGGGAGGAAGCCGTGACCGACAACCCCCTGCACGGCCGCACGGTCGCTGTCACCGGCGCCGGCCGCGGCATCGGCGCCGCCCTGGCCCGGGCCCTCGCCCGGCGCGGCGCGCGTGTCGCGCTGCTCGGCCACGAGAGGAAGGGGCTGGAGGCGGTCGCCGCCTCGCTGCCCACCCCGGCCCTGGCCGTGGAGACCGACGTCACCGACGAGGCCGCCCTGGACCGTGCCGCGGCCATGGTCCGGGCCCGGCTGGGCCCGCCCTCGGTGGTCGTCGCCAACGCGGGCATCGCCGAAGGCGGCCCCTTCGGCGTGATGGAGATGGCCACCTGGCGCCGGATCGTCGACGTCAACCTCGCCGGCAGCGCCCTCACGGCCCGCGCCTTCCTGCCCGACCTGGAGGCGACCGCGGGCTACCACCTCCAGGTCGCCTCCCTCGCGTCCTTCGGCGCGGCGCCGATGATGAGCGCCTACTGCGCCTCCAAGGCCGGCGTGGAGGCCTTCGCCCACGCACTGCGCGCCGAGGTCGCCCACCGGGGGGTGGCCGTCGGGATCGCCTACCTGAGCTGGACCGACACCGAGCTGATCCGCGACGCCGACCAGCACGCGGTGATGCGCGAGCTGCGCGCCCACATGCCGGGGCCGGCCCGGCGGGTCTACCCGGTGGGCGTCGTAGCGGAGCGGCTCGCGCACGCCGTGGAACACCGACGCACCGCCGTCTACGTGCCCGGCTGGCTGCGCCTGGCCCAGGTGACGCGAGCCGCCCTGCCTCCCCTGGTGCTGCGCGTGTGCCGTCGCGAACTGCCCCGCCTGGAGGCCGAGGACTCCCTGCGGCCCACGGGCCCCCTCGGTGCCGGCGGCCGGGCCGACCGGGACGCCGTGCGGGGCGCCCTGTCCTGAAGCCGCGTCCCGCCCCCCCCCGGCTCGAAGCCCGGGCCGGGGTACGGTCTGGGCCGCGCCCGCGAACGGTCCCGGAACCGAGCCCGCGCCCGGCGCCCGGTTTTCGGGACCGCGGCCGCGAGCCGTCCCGAGGCCCCGCCCGCGCCCGGCCCCGAACCCGCCGTCCGCGCCCGGCCCCGAACCCGCCGTCCGCGCCCGGCCCCGAACCCGCCGTCCGCGCCCGGCCCCGAACCCGCCGCCCGCGCCGGGTTCCGAACCCGCCGCCCGCGCCCGGTCCTGAGGTGTGAAGAAGGGTCGACCCTCGTGCGACTGGTCGGTGGGCGAGCGGGAATCCGGGCTGTAGGAGGTTGATGGAGATGGTTCCCCTTCTTCTGGTTCTTCTGCTGGCCGTCGTCCTGTTCGGAGTGGGCTTCGCCGTCGAGGCCCTGTGGTGGGTCGCACTCGTCGTGCTGGTGCTGTGGGCGCTGGGCTTCTTCCTGCACCCGGCGGGCGGTGGCGGACGACGAGCCCGCTGGTACCGCTGGTAGACGCGCACGCGCACGCGTCCCGGGTCGTCGGGGGGGGGGGGGGGGGGGGGAGGAGGGGGGGGGGGAGGGGGAGGGGGGGGGGGGGCGGGGGGGGGGGCCGGTAGTGACTGAGGCGGGTTGGG
>NZ_JBVIAY010000006.1:153782-326117 GCF_055573695.1 Streptomyces sp. NPDC030143 | reverse complement strand
CCCCGCGAGAACCCCCCCCCCTCCCCCTCCCCCCCCCCCCCTCCCCCCCCCCCCCCCCCCCCCCCCACCCTTTCCCTTCCCCCCCCCCCCCCCCCCCCCCCCCCCCCCCCCCCCCCCCCCCCCCCCGACGGCCGCCCCGTACCCGGCCCTCCTGCGCAGCACCATCAGCGCGGTGTCGTCGCCGGGCGAGCCCGCCGCGTGGCGCCGCAGGTCGCGGTAGAGGGCGGCCGGTACGTCGCCGGCGAGGACGTGCGCCCAGGTCGGGGCCCGCTCCTGGAGGGGATAGAAGGCTCCGGAGGGATCGCGGGCCTCGGTGACCCCGTCGGTGCACAGCAGCAGCGTGCTGCCGTGGGGGAAGGCGAACCACTCGACGGTCCGCGGCACCGGGGACAGGGCGTCCAGGCCCAGGGGCACGCACGGCTCGTCCCTGAGCACCGGATCGGCACTGTCGCTGTGCAGCAGCAGGGGTTCGACATGCCCGCAGTTGATCGCCTGGACCTCCTGCTCGGAGTCCACGCCGAGGATCAGCGCCGTCACGAACCGTTCGCTCTCACCGGCCTGCGCCGCGAAGGAGTTGTGCCGCAGCACCGCCTCCTCCAGGGCGTCGACGATGCCGGTCAGCGTCGGCTCGGCGACGGCCGCCTCACGGAAGGCGCTGAGCACGGCGAAGGCCGCGCTGATCGCGGGCAGACCCTTGCCCTGCACGTCGGCGATGAAGACCCGGGTGCCGTAGGGGGAGGCCACCACCTCGTAGACGTCACCGCCCACCCGGCTGTCCTCCTCCACCGGCTGGTAGAGGCCGTGGACGAGGAGTTCGTCCGTCATCAGCGGGAAGGGCCGCAGGAGTCGGCGCTGGAGGGCGGCCGCCGCCGAACGCAGCCGTGCTATCTCCCCCTCGGTGCGCACCCGCTGCGCGGCCCGCGCGACGCTGAGGCCGTTGAAGACGAGCGCGAACACCACGGTCGCCGCGCCGGCCGCGACCGTGTCCTCGGCCCGGTCGAACAGCGAGCCGACGATCATGAGCGTCGCCCAGACGGAGGCGACGGCGGTCTGCGGCACGGTGCCCCGACCGGCGATCAGCGCGGGCAGCACGACGAGGAACGGGGCGAGCCTGGTCTCCCGGTCCAGGAAGACACCGGTCACCGCCAGAACCACGGTGATGACGACGAGCCAGATCACCATGACGGACCAGCGCAGTGCGGGCGCCGAACGGTCCGGGCCGTCGGCCCGCGGCGGCCCCGCCGCACCTCTCCGGATGCTCCGGACGTCCCGGATGCCCACCGTCACTCCCGCTCGTGCGCCCGTCGGCGAACCGCCCGCGGACGGACGCCCTCCACCCCAATATCCGCCAGCCCGCGGGCGTTCGCGCGCCGCACTCTTGACCTTGGTCGAGCGCCCGGCTCACCGTTCCGGCGTTCCCGCGTGGTTGAAACGATTCAAGCAGTCCGTCGACCCCAGGGGCCGCCGTCATGCCCGAACCCCACGCACAGCGCGCCGGAGTGTCCCGCCGCGCCGTCATCGCCTCCGGCCTGCCGGCGGGCGCCACCGTGACCCTGGGCCCCCCGCCTCCGCGGCGCACACCGCGCCCCCCTCCGCCCACCGGAGCCGACACCTCGGCCGCGGGCGGGCCGGCCCTCACCGCCGACTGGTTCGCCCGCCCCGCGCGCGCCGTTCGCCCCAGAGTCCGCTCGCCGCGCGCGCCGTGCGCCCCAGTGGGGGACTGCGGCCCGTGTCCGGGTTCGCGAGAGATCCGAACTACCACGGTGACCGGCTGGTGTACGAGCCGCTGGAGAGGAGGGCGGCCGGCTACCCCGCCCGCCACTGCGGGTGCGGACAGGACTGGCTCGAAGCCCATGCCATCACGGTGGCGACCCCGCTCGTCAACCGCCTGCGGACCGCGCGGCCGACGGTGTTCGGCACCGTCGTACGCCAGGACCACGGCCTGCTCGGCCCGGTCACGCTGGTGCCGTACGGCCGGGCCGCCGTCGGCTGAAGGACCCCGCCGGCGGGCGGACCGGGGGAGGGGGCCGGCGGCGCCTGACGGGTTCGCCGCGCGGCTGGGCGGGGCTATCCGAGGCGGGCCGCCCCGGCCGCCCCCACGGGCACCGCGCTGAAGTCGGGGGTGAAGGGCCGCAGGAAGTCCCTGCCGGGCTGGACGAGGCCGTAACTGCCCTCCGGGACCTCGTTCCAGGCGCCCGGCAGGTCGCCCAGGGGTTCGGACACCACCATGCGGGTCTCTTCGGAGACCTCCCGGAGGAAGGCGACATCGGGGTGGAGGGCGCGCAGGGAGTCCACCTCGCTGCTGTAGAACAGCGACCGCGATGCGCCCTCGCTGGAGTAGCGGAACGCCCAGAGCCGTTCGCCGTCGGCCACCGCGACCGTCATCTGGAGCGGGTGCCGGACGCCGTGCGCGTGCCCCGTCGCCTCGACGAGGCCGACCATGCGGGCCACGGCACCGGGCGGATCCTCGGTGAGGCCGAGGGTGAGGGCGAGGAAGAACATCAGCTCCGAGTCGGTGGAGCCCTCGATGGCGGGGTACAGGGCCGCGTCGACGGCGAGGGCGAGGTCGCGCCGCACGAGGGGGAAGTCGGCGATCGCCCCGTTGTGCATCCACATCCACCGGCCGTGGCGGAAGGGGTGGCAGTTGGTCTGCTGCACCGTCGTCCCCGTCGAGGCCCTGATGTGGGCGAAGAACAGCCCGGACCGGACGTGGTGGGCGACCTCCTGGAGATTTCGGTTGTTCCACGCCGGACCGACGTCCCGCAGGACGGCGGGCGTCTCCAGCTCCGGTGTGTACCACCCGATGCCGAAACCGTCGCCGTTGGTCGTCTCGACGCCCATGCGGGCGTGCAGACTCTGGTCGATCAGTGAGTGCCGGGGCCTGAACACCACCTGGCTGATCAGCACGGGCGTACCGGAGTAGGCGATCCAGCGGCACATGGTCACGCCCTCCCTTCACGGCCGGGCCGGGCCGGGGGCACCTCTGCGAACCCCCTCATTATCCCGACCGGCGTGGGGTACGGCATCCGGGCCGGGCCGCGGGTTCGTCCTCGGGCCGGGCTGCGGGTTCGTCCTCGGGTCGGGCTGCTGGGGGTTCCCGGGCGGGGCCCGGCCGTCAGGCGACCTTCCGCGCAACTCGCGTGGCGCGGCAGGGCAGGCGGCCTCAACGGTGCTGTGCGGCCAGTCGGATCGGGCGTTGAGCGCGCCGTGGCCGTCGTATGCGCCGGTGCGCTGCACCAGTTCGAAGAACGCCCGGCCTGGTGACGGAGCGTGCCGCCCCGTTCGTCCCGGTCGTGGAGGACGCCGAGTTCGCGGTACGTCTCCAGCTCGCCGCCGGCGAGCTCGAACCGGTCGGCGAAGACGACGTCGGACGACGTCAGGGCGATGGGCCGGGCTGGGGATCCCGGCTCCGCAACCGGGCTCGGGGCCAGGTTCAGCACCAGGCGCGGGGCGCAGGAGGGGCGGAACGAGCCCGGGCCGACGGACCCTACGGGATGGGGCGGAGAGGTGAGGGGTGGATGCGGGCCCTGTGACGAGGCGTCACGATCCGGACGCACCGGACGTCCGGTACGCGGAGGTCGCTACCATCGACGTCGCGTCACCACCCCTTCGGCCACGAAAGCAGATCCCACGTGTTCAGCCTCACCCCGATCTACCACCGCCTCGTCGCCGAACGCGGTGACGTGCCCGCCCAGGTCCGCAGCGAGGCGGAACGCATACAGCGCGACCTGGCCCAGCTCATCCAGTCCCCGCTCGCCAGCGGCCTGCCTCCCCACCGGCTCCTCCCCGACGCGAACCGGCCCTCCGGCCTGCTGTGAGCCGGTAGACGTCCGGCCGCCGGCACCCGCACCCGCCTGCTGTGAGCCGGTAGACGTCCGGCCGCCGGCACCCGCACCCGCCTGCTGTGAGCCGGTGAACGACCGGCGGCCCGCACCCGTACCCCATGGCGTAGACCACCCGCCCGCCCCCAAGGGCGGAACCAGCCTGGAATACGGAGCAAGCGACGTGCCCCAGCCGCAACCGAGACCGTCCCTCCTCGCCGTCCGTCCGGCCCGTGGCGCCGCAGTCCTCGGCAGCCTGGCACTCCTGCCCCTGACCTCCGCGTGCGGCGGCGGAGCGGACGCGTCCGACGCGGCGGACAAGCCGTCCAGGACGCCGGCCGTGTCCGCCCAGCAGGCCCAGGTCGTGGCGCCGGCGAAGGTCGAGGTCCTCGCGGGCCTGACGGGCTGCACGGCCCGGATCCGCGTGGAGGCCGACGAACTCCGCGAGGGCGTCTGCCGGACCGGGGCGGGCAACTACCTGATCACCACGTTCCCCGAAGAGAGGTTCAAGGAGACCTGGCTCGAGACGGCCGGCATGTACCGGGGCACCTATCTGGTCGGCATCCGCTGGGTCATCAGCGGTCAGCCGAAGCTGCTCGAGCAGTTCCGCCCCAAGGTCGGCGGCACCGTGGTGGAGACGACCGGCACGGCCCCGGCGCCGGGAGCCCCCTGAGCCGGCGTCCGCCCCGGAGGGTGATTCTCTCGGACTGACGGGCCGGGCTCCCTCTTTCGTTCGGAGCTCCAAGGGGTCCTTGCACGATGAGCGCCTGATCAGGCCGCGTGGTCCGGTGCCGTGCATCGCAAGGCGCCGGGGAGTCCTCGTAGCGGAGCCACCAGGGCTCTCCGGCAGAGCGGCGAGGTGCGGTACCGGGCCGCGCGGTCCGGGCGGGCACGAGTGCAAGGCCCCCTAAAGTGGCCGTGTACGCGGCGGGAGCACGTTCGACGGGGAGGGGAACGCGGCATGGGCGGAACGGACAGGAACCGGGGCGGCCGTACACCGGTGGCGGGGCCACAGGAAATGATCGCGGAGGCGCGCAAGGCGTTCTTCGTGATGTTCGGGGTCGTGGCGTTCGTCTGGCTCGTCCAGCTCGCCAACTTCGCCGACGACTACGACCTCTCGCGGGACTACGGCGTCGTCGCCGGTGACTCGGGCACGCTGCCCCACATCCTCACCGCGCCCTTCCTGCACTGGAACTGGGCCCACATCGAGAGCAACTCCGGGCCGTTGTTCGTGTTCGGGTTCCTCGCCGCCTACCGGGGCGTCGCCCGCTT
Organism: Streptomyces sp. NPDC030143; assembly: GCF_055573695.1. Lineage (NCBI taxonomy): Bacteria > Bacillati > Actinomycetota > Actinomycetes > Kitasatosporales > Streptomycetaceae > Streptomyces > Streptomyces sp. NPDC030143. The sequence goes on along the minus strand of NZ_JBVIAY010000006.1, from coordinate 321,024 downwards.
CTTCGGGCTGAGCCTGCTCGTCGCGGTGACCAGCGGGCTCGCCGTCTGGCTCTTCGAGGGGTCGGCCGTCGACACCGTCGGCGCCAGCGGTCTGGTCTTCGGGTACTTCGGCTACGTCGTCGTGCGCGGCCTCTTCGACCGGCACCTGATCGACACGCTGATCGGGCTCGTCATGGCGGCTTCGTTCGCCTACCTGCTGACCGTCGCCGTCCCCGGAACACCGGGGGTCAGCTGGCTGGGCCACCTCGGGGGCCTGGTCGGCGGGCTCGTCGGCGCCTGGCTCTTCCGGGACCGACGCCCACGCGCCACCGCACCGGCACTTCCGGACGACGCCCCGGCGCCGGCCGCGCGCGGAGGGCTCCCGGCCACGTCCTCCGACGGTTCGCGCGCCGACCTGCACAAGGAACTCAGGGACCTCGGCCTGCTCTAGGGGGTGTTTCGAAGGTCCTGTGCGGTGCCCGCGGTGTCCGGTGCGTGCTCTCGGCGTGCCGGACGAAAGCGCTCGTACTGGATGTACTCGTGCTTTCGGCCGGTGCGGCGAGAGGGCGTGCCGGGCGCCGTGGGTGCTGTGCGGGACTTTCAAAACACCCCCTAGGGGGCGGCCCCGGTCCCGGCGGGCGGCTGTCGGCGCCCCGCGTTACGGTGCCCCCATCCGACCGACGTCCCCGCCCCGGGAGGCTCTCATGGGCTCGCGTCTCAACCCGTACCTCAGCTTCGACGGCGACGCCCGCCAGGCGCTCGAGTTCTACAAGGAGGTCTTCGGCGGCACCCTCAAACTCAACACCTACGGCGACTTCGGCCAGACGGACACCCCGGACGCGGACAAGATCATGCACGGCATGCTCGAGACGTCCGGCGGCTTCACCCTGATGGGCGCCGACGCCCCGCCCGGCATGGAGCACACCCCCGGCAACGCCTTCTCCGTGAGCGTCAGCGGCGACGACGACGCCGAGCTGCGCGGCTACTGGGAGAAGCTCTCGAGCGGCGGCGCCACCGTCACCGTCCCGCTGGAGAAGCAGATGTGGGGGGACGTGTTCGGCATGTGCACGGACCGGTTCGGCGTCTCCTGGATGATCGACATCACGACGGCACAGGGCTGATCGCGGGCCGACCGCGCGGGCCGGTGCGCCGTCCGTGGACGTGCGCCGTCCGAAGACGTGACACGCCCCCGGACGGCGCATCCGGCCGCATCACGGACATCAGGTCATATCGTACGCAATATGATCAAAAGCCATATCGCGTACCTGGCCTGTGCCGCGACGGTTGTCGGGACGGGCCTCGGTGCCGCAGCCCCCTCCTCCGCCCACACGACCCACGTGGTCCGGCCGGGACAGTCGATCCAGAAGGCCGTGGACGCCGCCCGACCGGGCGACACCGTCCTCCTGGCCCCCGGCACCTACCGCGAGAGCGTCACGGTGACCACGCCCGGGCTGACCCTGCGCGGTGTCGGCCGGGGTACCGTCCTCATGCCGAGCACGCCCGCCGCGCCGTCCACGGCGGTCCCCCCGGCCGCCGAGACCCCCGCCTCCGGCACCGCCGCCCAACCCGGCACGGCCGCCGCGCCGTCGGGCACGGCCGCCCGACCCGCCGCGTCCGCCGCCCCGGCCGCCCCGGCCGCCCCGGCTTCGTCGGTCTCGTCCGTCTCGTCCGTCCCCCCGAGCGCGCGGAACGCCGCCGCGCCCGGCTGCGCCGAGGCCGGGAACGGCATCTGCGTCGTGGGGACCAAGGACCGCAGGGTGGAGAACGTCACCATCGCCGCCCTGACCGTGACCGGCTTCGCCAAGTCCGGGATCTCCGCCCTGGCGACGGACCGACTGACCGTCCGCAACGTCACCGCGGAGAAGAACGGCGTGTGGGGCATCGCCGAGGAGCAGTCGGTCCGCAGCGTGTTCCGCAGCAACACCGCCCGCGGCAACGGCGACGCCGGCCTGTTCCTCGCCAACACGGTCACGGCCGAGGAGGGCGCCGCCGACACCCAGGGCACCGTCGTCGAGCGCAACCGGCTGGAGGACAACCGGATCGGCCTGACCGTCCGCCGGCTGCGCAACGTCAGTGTCGAGCGCAACCTGATGACCGCCAACTGCGCGGGCGTGTTCGTCGTCGGCGACGAGAACAAGCCGAGGGCCGGCGAGGTGACCGTGCGCGACAACCGCATCGTCGAGAACAACAAGTCCTGCCCCAAGACGCCGCGGCTGCCCGCCCTGCAGGGCTCCGGCATCGTCCTGACCGGCACCGAGAAGACCCTGGTCACGGGCAACACGATCACCGGCAACGCCGGTACCTCCCCGCTGTCCGGCGGTGTCGTCATCTTCCAGAGCTTCGTCGGCGTCACCAGCGAACAGAACCGCATCGCCGACAACAGGCTCGAGGGCAACGCCCCCGCCGACCTCGTCAACACCGACACCGGCGTCGGCAACACCTTCGAGAACAACTCCTGCCGGGCCTCCCAGCCCGCGGGACTGTGCTGACCGGCCGACCGCGGCCCTCCGTTCACCCGAGATCACCCGAGAAGGAAGGAGGCGGCGCATGACGACCGCTGAGACCGCCCCACCGCCGTCCATGCTGCTGAGGGAGCTGGTGTTCGGGGCTGCGTGTGCCGCCGCCCTCCGCACGGCGGCGCGCCTGGGGGTCGCCGACGCCCTCGGCGACAGCCCCATGGCCGTGGAGGACCTCGCCGCCGCGGTGAAGACCGAACCCCGGCCACTGCGACGGCTGTTGCGGGCCCTGACCTGCTACGACGTGTTCGCCGAGCGGCCGGACGGGACGTTCGCGCACACCGCCATGTCCCGGCTGCTGCGTGAGGACGACCCGCACAGCCTGCGCTACATCACCCTGTGGTGCACCGAGCCGTGGACGTGGGACGCCTGGCCCAGGCTCGACGAGGCGGTGCGCACCGGCCGCAACGTCGTGGAGGACCTGTACGGCAAGGAGTTCTTCCAGTACCTCAACGAGGACGCCCCCGAGTCCGCCGTCGTCTTCAACCGCGCCATGACCACCTCCAGCAAGCAGTCCGCGCGGGACGTCGCCGAGCACCTCGACCTGTCGGGGAGTTCCTCCGTCGCCGACATCGGCGGTGGCCAGGGGCATGTGGTCGCGAGCCTGATGGAGAAGTACCCGTCGGTCCACGGCACCCTGCTCGACCTGCCGCGGGTGGTGGAGAACGCCGACCCCCGGCTGCGTCCGGGCGGCGCCCTCGCCGACCGGGTGCGCATCGTGCCCGGCGACTGCCGGGAGGCCGTCCCGGTCCGGGCCGATGTCTACATCATCAAGAACATCCTGGAGTGGGACGACGAGAGCACCGCCCGGACCCTGCGCAACGTCCGGGAGGCGGGCGGGCCGGGAGCCCGGGTCGTCGTCATCGAGAACCTCGTCGACGACACCCCCTCGATGCGGTTCAGCACCGCCATGGACCTGCTGCTGCTGCTCAACGTCGGCGGTGCCAAGCACACCCGGGAGAGCATGGTGAGCCGGCTGACCGAGGCGGGCCTCGTCATCGACGCGATCCGTCCCGTCAACCCTTACCTGCACGCCTTCGACTGCACCGTGCCGGCCTGACCGACCCGCAGGTGCCGTACCGACGACCGGTCGCCGGACCCGCGAGGTGCGCGGGGCCGGCGACCGGTTGGTCGGGCGGGCCGGTTCAGCCGCCGGCGTTGCGCTCCCAGCGGTAGAAGCAGTGCGCCATCGCGTCCTTCGGCGAACGCCACGTCGCGGGGTTGTAGGCGCTGACGTACGCCGACAGCCGCTCGCTGATGTCACGGAACTCGGGGTGTCCGGCCGCCTTGGCGATAGCGGCGGCCGGATCCCGCTCCGACTCCACGAGGTGCAGGTACACGTCGTCGAACTGGAACAGGCTGCGGCGGGCGACCCCGATGATGTGCGGCAGTTCGCCCCGGTCCGACTCCTCGAACAGCTTGGCGATGTCCGGGGCCGATCCTGGGGTCATGCGGGCGACGATCAAGGAGTGGTGCATCGTCTCGTCCTCCGTGCGGCTCGGTCGCTCAGGTCGGCACGCGCTGCTGGCGCGCGGCCTGCTCGACGCGGTCCCGGATCAGATCCATCTGGACCTTCGAGTTCCGGTTGATGTTGTCCGTCATCCAGGCGTCGTCGACCGGTGCGTCGGGCTTCATCGCGAAGTCCTGCGTCCACACCATCCGGGTGCCCTGGGGCACCTCCTCGTACTGCCACCGGATGTTCATGTAGGCGAAGGGCCCCGTCTCGACACGGCGGGCCCGCACGGTGAGCGCCTCGCGGTCCGTCTCCCGCTCCGAGACCCAGCTCCACACGGTGCCGTTGTCGTCGGGGTGCATGGTGAGCCGGAACGTCGTCCTGTTCCCCTCCTGCGAGAGGATCTCGGCCGACGCGTACTCGCTGAACAGCCGCGGCCAGTTGGCCACGTCGTTGGTCATGTCCCAGACCAGGTCCAGCGGCGCGGCGATGGTGATCTCGTTCTGCGTGTGTCCGGTCATGTCACGCTCCCGCCAGAAGGGCACTGTTGACGAGGTCGAGGAACTGCCGGGGCGTCTTGCAGCGCTCGGCGTCGGGCGGCATCGGGGTGCCGTAACGGTTCTCCAGTTCGCCCACGATGCCGAGCAGCCCGAGCGAGTCGATGCCGAGGGCGTCGAAGCCGACGTCGGGCTGCTGCTGCATCGCGTCCGGGGCGACGGTGATCCCGGCGGACTTCTTCATCAGCTCGGCCAGCTCTTCCACGGTGATGCGGTCACTCATGTCGTTCCTCTCCTTCTCTTCGTGACGCCCCGCTACGAGGCGTCGGCGGCGCGGTGCCGCAGCACCAGCGCCGAGTTCGACCCCATGAGGCCCCGGCTGAGCACCAGCGCCGTGCGCAGCTCGGCGGTGCGGGCCCGTCCGGTCACGAGGTCGAGGTCGTGGCAGACGTCGAAGACGTTCGGGGTCGGCGGGATCACGCCGTTCTCCAGCGCGAGCACCGCCGCCGCGGTGTCCAGCACGGGCGCCGCGCAGTACCCCCGGCCGATCCCCGTCTTCGGCGCGGTGACCGGCACCCGCCGGCCGTGGGCGCCGAGGGCGTCGGCGATCGCCAGCGCCTCGGCGCGGTCCGCCGCCGGCACACCGAGGGCGTCGGCGAAGACCACGTCGATCTCCTCGGGCGCGCATCCCGCGTCCTCCAGGGCGGCGCGGACGGCCTGGGCGAGCCCCTCGCGGGACTCCTCCCAGCGGGAGGCACCGGTGAACGTCGCCGCGTGCCCCGCGAGGGTGGCGCGCAGCCGCGCACCCCGCTCCCGGGCAGAGGTCTCCTCCTCCACGACGAGCATGGCGCCGCCCTCGGCCGGCACGAACCCGCAGGCCGCGTCCGTGAACGGGCGGTAGGCGCGGGTCGGGTCCTCGACGGTGCTCAGCTCCTCGTAACCGAGCTGGCAGACCATCGAGTACGGGGCGAGCGGCGCCTCGGTCGCGCCCGCCACGAGCACGTCCGTGCCGCGCCGCACGGCACGCGCCGCGTGCGCGAGGGCGTCCAGGCCACCGGCCTCGTCGGAGGCGACGACCGAACAGGGGCCCTTGAACCCCCGGCGGATGGAGATCTGGCCGGTGCTCGCGGCGTAGAACCAGGCGATGGACTGGTACGGGCCGACGAAACGGCTGCCCTTGCCCCACAGCTGCTGCAGTTCCCGCTGACCGAACTCACCGCCGCCGGAACCGGCCGCGGTGACCACGCCCACGGAGAAGGGTTCCTCACCGGTGTCGGCCTGCCCGAGACGGGCGTCGTCCAGCGCGAGGTCGGCCGCGGCCAGCGCGAAGTGCGTGAACCGGTCGGTCTGGACGAGGTAGCGCTCCTCGACGGCCGCCGTCGGCTCGAAGTCGCGGACCTCGCCGGCCACCCGCAGCGGCAGGTGCTCGCAGCCCTCGCGGGTGACCCGGTCGAGGACGCTGATGCCTTCCTTGGTGGCCTTCCAGAAGGCCTCGGTGCCGGTTCCGTTGGGCGCGACCGCGCCGATTCCGGTGACGGCCGCACGCCGTGTTCGGGGTTCGCTCATCGTGTCCTCTCCCTCGGCCGGGTCAGGACCACCGCGGACTGGAAGCCGCCGAACCCGCTGCCCACGGAGAGCACGTTGGTCAGCCTGCGCTCACGCGCGACGCGCGGGACGTAGTCCAGGTCGCACTCGGGGTCCGGGGTCTCGTAGTTCGCGGTGGGCGGGACGACCTGGTGGGCCAGGGCCAGCACACACGCGACGACCTCGATCGCCCCGATCGCGCCCAGGGAGTGACCCACCATCGACTTGATGGAACTCATCGGCGTGGAGTAGGCGTGCCGACCCAGCGCCCGCTTGACCGCCGCGGTCTCGTGACGGTCGTTCTGCTGGGTGCCCGAGCCGTGCGCGTTGACGTAGTCGATCGCCGTACCGTCGAGACCGGCCTGCGCCAGGGCGTCCTCGATGGCCCGGGCCATCTCCAGACCCTCACGGGTCAGACCCGTCATGTGGTAGGCGTTGCCGAACGTCGCGTAGCCGCCTATCTCGCAGTACACCCGCGCGCCGCGGGCCCTCGCGTGCTCGAGCTCCTCCAGGACGAGGACGGCACCGCCCTCGCCCATGACGAACCCGTCACGGTGGGCGTCGAAGGGGCGCGAGGCGTGCGCCGGGTCGTCGTTGTTCGGCGACGTGGCCTTGATCGCGTCGAAGCAGGCCATGGTGATCGGGGATATCGGGGAGTCCGAGGCGCCGGCCACGCACACGTCGGCCCGGCCCTCCTGGATGGTGTGGACCGCGTAGCCGACCGCGTCGAGCCCCGAGGTGCAGCCGGTGGAGACCGACTGCACCGGGCCGCGCGCCCCGAACCGCTCGGCCACGGTCGCGGCGAGCGTGCTGGGCGAGAACGCCCGGTGCAGATGCGGGCGTGCCTCCCGGTCGTCGACGTCCCAGCGCTCGCCCTGGTGGCTGACCAGCACGTAGTCCTGCTCCAGCCGCGTGGTGCCGCCGACCGCGGTGCCCAGCGACACACCGACCCGCCACGGGTTCTCGCGCTCCAGGTCAAGTCCCGCGTCCCGCATCGCCTCGTCCCCGGCGACCAGCGCGAACTGGATGTACCGGTCGCAGCGCGCCGACTGCTCCGAGTCCAGCCCCTGGGCCGCCGGATCGAAGTCGCACTCGGCGGCGATCCGCGACCGCAGACCGGCCGGGTCGAAGAACGTGATGCCCCGGGTCGCGGTGCGCCCGTTGGACAGCAGGTCCCAGAACGCCGGTACGCCGATGCCGCCCGGGGCGACGACGCCTATGCCCGTGACCGCCACCCGCCTGGTCATGAGATGACCTGACGTCGGTCGGCGGAGGACCCCGCGCCCACGGGCGCGTCCGCCGGGACGGGCACGGCGTCGGGGCCCTCGGTGTCCACGTGGCCGAGCGGCGGGCTCGGGGCCAGCGGACCGAGATGGAAGACGATGCGCGCCTCCACCTTGCCGACGTTGCGGAAACGGTGGCGCATGTGGGCGGGGATCATCAGCCCCTGCTCGGGCTGCAGCGGATGCGGGTCGCCGTCCAGGTCGACCTCCAGCTGCCCGCAGACCACGTACACGAACTCCTCGGAGTACGGGTGGTAGTGCTCCGCGATGCGGTCGCCGGGCTGCACGATGGCCACGCCCATGAAACCGCTGGTGGAGCCGACCGTGGTGGGGGTGAGCATGGCGCGCAGATCGCCGCCGCGCCGAGTGTTGGGCTCGACCTCGCTGAGATCCACGATTTTGAGACGGGGTTGGGTCACGACGTCGCTCCGATCGTGTGCTGTGTCGACAGAAGGGGGAGGACGGGGTCCGCCGCGTCCCGCGTACGGGACGGGCGGGACGCGTCGTCAGGCGTCGGGTGAACGGCGGTCGGTGACGGGCCGCATACGGGCGAGGTCCAGCAGCAGCGCCGGGGAGTCCGCCGACAGCGCGGAGGAGTCCGCGCCGAGCGCCTCGGCGTCGAGCAGCGCGATCACCTCGGCGGCCTGCGCGGGGTCCGCGAGACCGAGGACGGCGGCGGGGTCGGCGCCGATGCCGCCGCGCACGTCGACCAGCCGCACCACCACGTCGTCCCGCTGGAAGATCGTGCTGCGCAGCACCGGGCCGCGCGGGTCATCGGCCGCCGCCTCGTCCTGCTGGGCGAGCAGCTCGGCCAGTCGCAGTCCGCCGCCCGCCCGGGCCGGGTAGTACAGGGCGTGCCGCGCCGCGCCCGGGCCGTCCTGACCGGCCGTCACATGGTGGACGGCGGGCAGGGCCGCGCGGGTGAAGAAGACGCGGGCGGAGTCGGGGTCGTTGAGGTCGCGGTCCTGTTCGAGGTAGGGGTTGATGGCCTCCTCCACGGCCCGCACCTCGGGCTGGCGGGCCACGTGCCGCAGCGCGGCGAGCAGGTCGCCCCGCACCTCGATGGCCCGCACCACCCGGTTGCCGTGCATGAACAGCGAGGTGCGGCACAGCCGGGTGGTGTCGTCGACCTGCGGCTCGGGCGAGGCGTAGTCGGACAGCAGCTTGGCGACGGCCTCCTCGCTGCCCGGCCTGACGGTGAAGGTGAGCGCGTGGCGGATCAGCCCGTCGCCGATCCGGGGGGCCGTCTGGAGCCGGCGGCCGGCCGCCTCGGTGTGCGCCGCCGGGCCGCCGGTCTCGCGGACGACGTGGAAGCGCAGCGAGCGGGTGTCCCGGACGCAGCTGTGCAGCGGCTTCACCATCTGCACGTGCTCCTCGCTGTTCACCCAGGTGAGGAACGGCGGGGCGCTCTCCCACTCGCTGGTGATGAGCCACTGGGAGGGGTTCTCGATCGACTGGCACAGCTGGTCGCTGACGTGCCCGGGGACGGACGCGACCTGGTTGCACAGCTGCTCGTACGCCTCCAGGAACTGCTGGTGCGCTCCCTCGTGGACGTCCACGAGCAGGACGACCCGCAGCCGGGAGCCGTCGAAGACGGACTGGGAGACGTGGTGCGACACCTGTGGGGTCGGCGTCTGCGAAGCGGGGACGGACGTGGTGGTCATCCTGCGGGCAACTCCTTCGAGCAAGGGGGACAAGCGGACTGCGGCCTCGGTGCTGTGACGTGAGCGTGCCTCGATCCTTGGCCGGTCCCCTCCGGCGCGCGACTCCTATGGACTACCTGGGTGACCCGGGCGGGCCCCCGTGGTCCACGGGCCGATGCCGGGCGACACGGCCGGCGGACGTCCGAGGGCCCGCGGGGTGGTTCAGCCGGGTGACGCGGGGTGGTTCAGTCGAGTGACAGCACGGAGGTCAGGACCCGGCGCAGCGTCGACTCGGCGTCGGGGATCGCGCCGGGCGAGCGCCAGGCGACGAACCCGTCGGGGCGGACGAGCACGGCACCGGAGCGGGTCGTGCCGTGCAGTTCGCTCCAGTCGACGCCGTCCTCCGGGGTCAGGTCGCCGTCGGGGCCGGTTCCCAGGCGGTAGGAGACCAGCGGCAGGGACATCCGCTCGGCGAGGCGGGCGGCGGCCTCGTGCCACCCGTTCGGCTCACCGGCGTCGCTGAGCAGGACCAGCGACCGCTCGTAGAGGTCGAGGGTGGAGATCCGCTCGCCGCCCCGGCGGACCCACAGGTGGGGCGCCCTGCTGCCGGGTTCCCCGGTCAGGGTGAGCTGCTCCGGGACGACCGCGCCGTCGGGGTCGGTGCCGACGACGGCTCCGCTCGGGTAGCGGTAACCGAGGGCCACGTTGAGAATGCCGCGCTGCGGGGCGCCGCCGCCGGCGCCGGGCGGCGGGGCGAAACCGGGGTGGCTGTGCTCGGCCGAGCGGACGGCGGCCCGGGCGCTGGTGGCCTCGGCGACCGGGCGGCGTTCGGCGTCGTAGGACTCCATGAGCCCCTCGCCCGCCCAGCCGCCGAGGACCGCGGCCAGCTTCCAGGCCAGGTTGTGGGCGTCCTGGATCCCGGTGTTGGAGCCGAAGGCCCCGGTGGGGGACATCTCGTGCGCCGAGTCACCCGCCAGCAGGACGCGCCCCGAGCGGTAGCTGCGGGCGACGCGCTGGGCGGCGTGCCAGGGCGCCCGGCCGGTGATCTCCACGTCGAGGTCGGCGTCCCCGACGGCGCGGCGGATGTGCTCGGCGCAGCGCTCGTCGGTGAACTCCTCCAGCGTCTCGCCGTGTTCGGGATGCCAGGGAGCGTGGAAGACCCAGTGCTCGCGGTTGTCGACCGGCAGCAGGGCGCCGTCGGCGTCCGGGGTGGTCAGGTAGCACACGATGAAGCGGCGGTCGCCCACCACGTCGGCGAGACGGCGGGAGCGGAAGGTCACGCTGACGTTGTGGAACAGGTCGCCGGGGCCGCTCTGACCGATGCCGAGCTGTTCCCGGACGGGACTGCGCGGGCCGTCGGCCGCCACCAGGTACCGGGCGCGGATCGTGGTGTGCTCGCCGGTCTCCCGGCTCTTGACCAGGGCGGTGACACCGGTCGGGTCGGTGTCGAACGACATCATCTCGGTGTTGTAGCGCAGATCGCCGCCGAGTCCGACGGCGTGCTCCAACAGGACGGGCTCCAGGTCGTTCTGGCTGCACAGGCACCAGGACGTCGGGCTGAAGCGGGCCAGACCGCCGCCCGGGTCGATGTCCCTGAACAGCCACTCGCCCTCGTCGCCGACGAGCCGGGGTGCCTGCAGGATGCCGTGGTTGTCGGCCAGGGTGGCCGCCGCGTCGTGGATCGCCCGCTCGACGCCGGCCACCCGGAACAGCTCCATCGTGCGGACGTTGTTGCCGCGTCCCCGGGGATGGATGGAGGTACCGGCATGGCGTTCCACGAGGATGTGCGGTACGCCCAGCCGGCCCAGAAACAACGATGTCGACAGTCCGACCAGGGAACCGCCGACGATGAGGACCGGGACCTCCTCCTGTGCCGTGGGGCCGGCTCGACCGGCTCTTTCGTTCATCACTCGCCTCCAGCGCCTTCTGTCCGCCGGCTCGGCCGGATCCGGCCGGCGACGTTCATCCATGCCCCGCGAGGCTCACGGCGTCTCAGGCTTCACCCGCTTAACCGCCCGGCGAGCCGGCCGCCCGGCGCGGCGGTCGCGGGCGCGCCCGTGGCACCGGCGCGCCGACGGATTCCGGCCCGTGCCGGTGACAGGGCGCCACCGCCCGGACCGCAGGAGGAACGCCGTGGCGGTGGCGGCGGTCCGGGCCGCCCCGCTGTCGCTGCCGGCCCCGGCGGACGCCGCCACCGCCACTGCCACCGACACCGCCCGCGAAGACGCACGGCGCCCGGTGCGGAGTCCGGACGATCCGTACGAGACGGCCCGCCACCACACCGCGCTCGGCCTCCTCGCGTGGGAGGAGGCCACCGGCGCGCCGCCCCGGGACGGCGGCGGCGCGCGCGACCGTCCGACGCGGCTCATTGCCGACGGCGGCTCGCCGCGTCTGCGACGAGCCGCCGTCGACGTGCTGGAGGCCCTCGCACCCGCTGACCCACCTGGGAGCGGATGCGGTCCCGCGACGGCTCAGCGCCGCAGGGAGCCGTCGATCGACCGGGCGACCTCGGTGTGGGAGAGGTACTCCTCGATCTTGTGGGCCCGGCCGCGGGGGTTGACGACGGCGAGATCGACCAGGCCGTCGGCCCAGTCGTCGCCCAGCGGGCAGCCGATGGCCACCGCGTCGGTCGGGCACCACACGTTGAGCCAGTCGGCTACCGGGTCAGGACGCTTGGGCCCGCCGACGAGCAGCCTGCTGTACACGCTGTCCAGTCCCAACGGACTGCCCGCCGTCGTGAGGTGGACGACGTTCACCTGCGGCGACAGCCGGGTGACGAGGTCCAGGGCGACGACCGAGCCGAGGCTGTGACCGACGAGGACGACCTCTCCCGACGTCGGCATCGTGCCGAGCACGCAGTCCAGGACGTCGTCCCGGACGCGCGGGTCGTCGAGGTAGGCGGCCACGTCACGGAGGAACAGGGCGATCGTCCAGGCGTCGAGGTCGCTGCGCGCGGCCAGCCAGCTCAGCCGGCGCTGCAGGGCCCCGACCACGTCCCCCAGGCCGACCCGCTCACCGGCCGACAGACCCTCGGGCGGCAGGAACCACTTCGTCGCCGCCTCGCCGACGATCTCCTCGTAGACCGCGCGGGTCGCGGGGTCGGCGGGGATGACGACCTCCGCGGCCGTGGCGGACGTCCCGACGACGCGCGGCACCGACTCGCGCGCGGCGAGGGACTCCACCAGCTTGTCGCCGTAGAACGGGAACCAGACGTCCTCCGGATCGAGCGGGCGCAGCCCGGCGCGGACCAGCCCCTGGTTGAGTCCGGCCGTCCAGTTGCGGCGCAACTGCTGGGGGTCCTTCTCCTGCTGGTCACGGCCGTGCAGGAAGACCAGATGCCGTGCACCGCCGAACGCGTCGCCGCGGCCCGGCAGGCCCACGCCCGCCGCCCGCTCGGCGGCCGGTGCCGGGACGGCCGCCGGGGAAGCCGGGACGGGAGCCGCGGCCGCGCCGAGCGGCGCCCCCGGCGCCTGGAGCCCCGACTCGGGGCCCATCTCGGCCAGCAGCGCCCGCTCCCGGGGGGTGAGCGGCAGGGCGGCGAGGTGCCGCAGGACGGAACTGATCCGGACGCCCTCGTTGGCCACCCAGTCGATGGCGTCGTCACCGTCCCCGGGCTGCCACACCTGTCCGTCGCCGCGCAGGACCCGGCCCCGGTCGTCGGTCCTCGGCACACCGCTGTGGTGGAGCGCCACGACCTCCCACTGGTCGTTGTAGACCGGGGAGCCCGAGTTCCCCGGCTCGGTGTCGGTCCGGTAGTGGAGGAAGTCGTCGAGGCGCAACTGGAGCACGTTGTCGCGGACGGCGATCTCCTTCAGCCGGCCCATCGGGTGGCCGACGACGTTGACGGGCTCGCCGATCACCAGCTTGCCCAGCTGGGCGCTGAGCCGGTTCCAGCCGAACGTCTCCCCGGGCGGCCGCCGGTCCGCGCCCGGCGCGACCTGCACCAGCGCGAAGTCGAGACGCTCGTCCGCCACGAAGAACCCGTCCGGGTCGAGCTCCAGCCGCGTCGGCGCCTGCGGGGTGTTGTCGACGCTGACCTGCGCCTCGAACTCCGCGAACCCCTGCCGGGCGGCGTCCGCGTCGGGCAGCACGTGGTGGTTGGTCATCAGCAGGTTCGGCGACACGAGGAAGCCGGTGCCGATGGGCAGCTCGCGGCCGTTCTCCCGCACCGAGATCCGGGCGACCGTCCGCGCCGCCCGGGCGCCGCGCGGCAGGAAGCTCCACGCCTGGAGGTCCTTCGACACGCCGAGGATGCGCTCGTAGGCGGCGGGCGCGCTCAGCGGCTCCGCGCGGACGGCCTCCACCACCAGCGCGGCCGACACCGCCTGGTGGTCGAGCAGCCGCGCCGCGCGCGCCGCGAGGGCGTCCTGCGAATCCGGGAAGGCGACCCCGGCGTCCCGCTGCCGCTCGACCGCCCGGCGCTTCTCGCTGCTCTCGCCGTAGCGTGCGGTCGCGGCGGCGAGCTGGTGTTCCCGCTCCTCGCGGGACCTGTCCGTGACCGCCATGTCAGGTCACCGTCCTCGTGGCGGTGTGCCACGGCACGAAGGCGTTCGTCAGCCCCGCGAGGGCCGAGCGCAGCTCCGGGTGGTGGCGCAGCAACACCGTGATCATGCTGTTGTCGTCGATCCAGGCCATGCCGGCCCTGGAGTACACCTCGGGGGTGTAGTACTCGGTGAAGAAGCGGTCGCTGTTGAGCCGACGCGAGGCCATCAGGATGAAGATGCGGAACGCGGTGTCGCTGAACGCGAACCCGGCCGGCAGCTTCTCCGCGTACAGACCGACCATGAGGTCGACCTTCTCGATGTCGCCGTCGTAGAGCCGCTCGATCTGCTCCGCCCACTGCGGGTCGTGCGTCAGCTCGGCGAAGCTCGCCGCCGGCTTCAGCCGCAGCAGCCGCCGGAACTCGTTGTAACGGGGCACGCCCAGCTCGCGCGAGCGCAGGATGTCGGTGGCGGCGAGGTCCTGGAGATGCCCGTCCGGACGCTCGAACTCCTGGAGGAACCTCGGGAAGTTGTGCAGGGTCACCAGTCCGGGGTGGAGCGTGCCGAAGCTGTACAGCAGGTCGGCCGTCTCGGTGGTCTCCAGGACCTTCAGCGCCCCGGGCCCGGAGATGTCGCGGAGGGTGCAGTGCCGCAGGGTCCCGTCGTCGGCGGCGGACCGCAGGTGCCACTCGTCACGGATGAGCGGATGCATGCGGTAGACGGCGACGAACTCCTCGGTGAGCGAGTACGGGACGCCGTAGTGGTCCCTCTCGCCGCCGGGGATGCCGCTGACGACCTCGCTGCGGCTGATCCGGCCGAACAGGTTGTGCACGCGTTCGCCCGCTACGCCCCACCAGTTGGCCCGCAGCGCCTTGACGGTCGTGGGATGGCTGATGACGGCCGGGGTCCACTCCACGGTGTGGATCTTGGCGAGGAGCGCGGCGTTCACCAGCCGTGCCCGCTGGAACAGCTCCTCGTCGCCCCACGACGGGTACGCGCCGTGCAGGTGGTCGCAGATCGCGTTGTGCTCCCGGGCGAAGAGGTTCTGCATCATGGCGAGGCCCAGCCAGAACCCCGGCACCCGCGAGGGATCGCGCGAGGGGTCCGAGGGGAAGGGGGACTGCTCGTCGTCCCACAGGTGGATCCTGCCCAGCTCACCGGTGCGCATCAGCCGCTGCTCGGCCTCGTTCGTCCCGTAGATCTGCGAGGCGTCCCACCAGTGGGAGGAGACGTTGACGCGGGTGTCGGGCGTCCCCGCGGGCGCCTGCGGGTCGCGCGTCGGGTCGTCCGGCGTCCGCATGATCCGCATCGGGTGCTCGGGCCACGGGTCGTCGTCCAGGAGCGGCACCTCCCAGGGGCGTTCCGCGGGACTCGTCCCGTGGCTGAACCAGTCGCGGATCATGAACTGGAGCCAGGCGGCGACCAGCGAGTTGACCGACTCGGCCGGGGTCAGCTCCTCGCGGGTGAGCAGAGCGCGGCTGACCTCGCGCGGACTCGGCCGCGACAGGACCTCCTCGGGGGTGGCCGGAGCGATCCGGTCCAGCGGGATGTTCCGGCCGAAACGGGTGCCCGCCATGCCCATCCGCGGATCGTCGAGGTCGTTGTGGCTCCCGTCCGCGGTCCGTTCGACCCTGTGCTTCTCGGACGGGGGCGCGGGCTGCGGCGGGTTCACCGAGGGCAGGTGCCCGGTGTCGTGGAGGTTCTGCTGGCGGAGCTTGACGCGCAGCCCGAGGAGCGTCAGCACGCCCGGCAGGACGGGCAGCCTGTCCCAGCCGATGCGCCGGTCGACGTACTCGGCGGCGCCGGTGACGATCCGCCAGGGGAGGGACGTACGGTATCCGGCCGAGGAAGGCCGGTCGGCGTGTCGGTGCTTGGTCATGGCGGTACTCCTTCGGTAACTCCCGGCCGTGTCGCCGGGCGGTCGGAACCGGCCGCGTTCAGGGGCGGTCCGGGGTGCCGAGGATCACGTCGCTCGCCTTCTCGCCGATCATGTAGATGGGGAGCGCGACGAAGAACCCGGGAATGCGCGGGAACACCGAGGCGTCGACGACCCGCAGCCGGTCCACCCCGCGCACCCGGAAGTCGCTGTCGACGACGGCCGAGGGATCGTCCGCCCGTCCCATCCGGCAGGTGCAGGACGCGTGGTGGCCCCATGCCTCGTCCCGCACGAAGCGGCGCACGTCCTCGCTGCTGCTGACCGCCTCCCCGGGACACAGTTCCTCGCGGACCACCGGGCCGGCCCTGCGGTTCATGCCGCGCACGAACTCCACGGCGGAACACATCGCGTCGAGGTCCAGCTCGTCCTTGTCGGTGCCCTCGGCGAAGTAGTGGAAGTTCACCAGCGGCGTGTCCCGGGGGTCGGCGGAACGCAGCCGCACCCGGCCCCCGGTGTTGTGGGTGCGGCTCTTGAGCACGACCCAGGTGAAGACGTCCCGACGGCGTGTCAGGTCGAGCGAGTAGCCGGGTCGGTAGCCGCGGAAGTCGAAGGGCCCGCCGAACACGAACAGGTCGGGGGCGTCCAGCTCCGGACGGGACTTGCGGGTGATGCCGACCACGGCGCCGTTCGTCGTGTACAGGCCCTCGCCGCGCTGCCACGCCCGGTAACAGCGGTCCGGCACGCTCCCGGGCCGCGGCGCGTGGAAGTCGCAGTCCTTGATGACGGGGAACTCCCGGTCCATACGGCTGACCACGCCCACCTCGTACCGGTCCTGAAGGTGCGTGCCCACGCCCTGCAGATCGACCCGCACGGGGATGCCGTGCCGGTTCAGCTCCTCGCGCGGCCCGATGCCCGAAAGCATCAGCAACTGCGGCGAGTTGAAGGCTCCCGCGGCCAGGATCACCTCACGGGAGGCGAGGACCCTGCGCAATACCGGGGCCTCGCCGTCCGGCCGGCTTGCGGGGTCCGCCCGGTAGACGTGCGCCCCGTCCAGGTAGTCGACGCCCGTCGCCGCCCCGTCCCCGTCCAGCACGACCCGGGCCGCCAGCGCGTTCGTCCGCACCACCAGGGTGTCCGGACGGGCGCGCTGCACCGCCAGCACCCGTTCGCGCACGGCGCTGCGCCGCCCGTCGGCCGTGGACAGGGGGATCTGCCACAGCCCCTGTAGCGCCCGCGTCTGCACCAGCCAGTCGTTGGGGTCGACGAGGGATCCCAGGCCCTCCAGCGGGGACAGCGGCCGGTCCAGGAACTCGGCCAGCGACGTCTCCGCCGCGGAGAGGATCACCTTCAGCAACTGCTTGTCGCGCACGATCAGTTCCGGGTCGGCGAGCGCGGTCGGCAGCCAGCCGTCGAAGCCGTGCCGCGCCGCGTTGCGGTAGCGGCCGGCCGTGAAGGGCAGCGACCTCAGCAGCGCCGCCAGCAGCGCGTTGGCGGGCGGCTTCCTGGGCCGCGGCCGGTAGGTGCAGCGCTCCAGCCGCTCGAAGTACCGGCGCATGGCCGTACTGCGCCAGGTCGCGTCACCGGTCTCCTCCGCGATCGCGTCCCAGTCGCGGTTGTACGGGTACACGGTGATCAGCGCGTGGTGGGCGGTGCAGCCGCCGACGGTCCCCGCCCGCGGGTAGAGGACGCCGTCCCGTTCCGGGACGAGCTTGCCGTCCCGCCGCTGCTGGGCCTCGTCCTCGTAGTGCCGCACGAAGTAGTTCCAGCACTGCACGGGGTCCTCGGAGGCGTCCGCGTGGAACGCGGGGACGCGGTAGGTGTCGTTCTCGGTGGCGTCGCCCGCGTCGAGCAGCAGGGTGCGTCTGCCGGCGGCGGCCAGGTTGGCCGCCAGCGGCCCGCCGCCGGCGCCCGCGCCGACGACGACGTACTCGAAGCCCGTCTCGGCCGGGGGAGCGGGACCGGGTTCGGCCGTCATTTCCGCCTCCGGCCCCGCGAGTCGGCGCGGGAGGTGGCGGCGGTGGCCAGGACCGTGTTGGCGGCCGAGATGGCCGTGGTCAGTACCGCGGTGCGCGGTGGAAGCCGACCGCTGAGGCCGAGCATGGCGGCCGTCGCGGTGTCACTGGCGTGGATGAGGACACCGTCGCGCAGGTCGTCCCGGAGCCGCTCGCCGTGGTGGGTCAGCAGATCCAGACCGAGCAGCACGGTGCGGATGCCGAACAGCCGGAAGGCGTAGACGGCTGCCGGGCTGTGCGGCTCGCGGCCGGGGTCCAGACGCCGGATGAGCAGGGCCGGGGCCAGGAGTCCGGCGGCTCCGTTGAAGACCCGGATGCCCGCGAGCAGGTAGACCGGGACAGGGCGGGGGAGGGCACGCTTCACGGCCATGGTCTCTCCTGAAGATGCGGTGTTCCTGCGGCGACGAGCACCGCCGCCGGGCCCCCCGGAAAGAGAAGCATCGAGGAAGAACCCCCCTGAAACACTCCGTTTCCATGCTAGGAGGGCCTCGGGGCCGCTGCATGTCGAGGAGGCGCGGGCGCGGGCCCCGCCCCCCGCGCATCCCTCACCCGACCGGCCTAGTCTGGGCATGAGGGGGTGACCCGCGTTGGGGCCGACATGAGGAGTACCGCGATGGGAAAGGTCGCGACGAACACCTTCCAGACGTACCGAGCGGTCGCCAGTTTCGAGCGGGCCAGGGAAATCGCCCGCACGACATCGCCGTTCACCATCGAGGTCCGCTTCCTCGGCGGACTGACGAGCCATCAGCAGGACGCCTTCGCCGCGGCGGCCGACCGCTGGGCCCGGGTCATCGTCGGGGACCTGGACACCGCGCTCGTCGGCGGTGACGTCATCGACGACCTGCTGATCGAGGCCGAAGGGGTGGACATCGACGGCACCGGCGGCGTGCTGGGGATGGCCGGGCCCACCGACTTCCGCGACGGGACCGCCCAGTTCGGCAAGTTCCTGCCGGCGAAGGGCGTGATGCGGTTCGACTCCGCCGACCTGGCCCGGATGGAGACGGACGGCACGCTCGTCGACGTCATCACCCACGAGATGGGACACGTCCTGTGCATCGGCACCCTGTGGGCGGACTTCGGTCTCCTCAAGGGCGCCGGCACCTCGAACCCGACCTTCGTCGGCGAGGGCGCCATGGCGGAGTTCGCCGCACTCCTCGGTGAGGAGGAACCGGCCCCGGTCCCGGTCGCCAACTTCGGCGGACCCGGCACCCGGGACAGCCACTGGCGCGAGGCCGTCTTCGTCCACGAACTGATGTCGCCGTTCATCTCCGGCGCGGACAACCCGCTGAGCCGGATGACCGCGGCGAGCCTCGGCGACATGGGCTACCAGGTCGACCTCGACGGCGCCGAACCCTACGAGCTCCCGGACCTGCTGCAGATCGCCAGGGAAGGCGCCCTCGTACCGCACACGGCGCCCCTCGGCGACGGCATGATGCTCCCCGTCGTGCCCACCCGGCTGCCCGCCGCGACGCCGTAGAACCACCCGGGGCCGCGGCGGTCACCGCCGTTCGGCTGCCGCGGCCCCCGTCCTTCCCCGCCTCCCACCAGGCCGTTCAAGAATCGGCCAAGGTTTCCTCCCGGCGCGGCTGCCACGGTCGTGTCGACCGAGATCCTCTCCCTCACCCTTGGAGGAAACCATGCAGACGCGCCGCCTTCTGGCCGGTGCCGGTGCCGCCGCGGCCCTCGTGTTCGGTGCCGTGGCCACCCCGACCGCCCAGGCCGCCACCACGGCCGTCACCTGCGGCAACGCCTACTGGCCGCACACCGACGAGGACCCCTTCGGCGGCACGGTGAGCAAGTCCTCCGCGGCCGCCGTCCACACCGGTCCGTACGGGGCGTGCACCATCGTGGGCTACGTCTCCCCGGGCACCTACGTCGACTACGACTGCTACGTCGCCAACGACTACGGCAACACGTGGACGTGGATCCGGGACGAGAACGGCAGCAGCCTCGGCTGGATCTACGACGCGTACCTGGACGACGGGGGCTCCAACTTCCGCTGCTGAGCGGGGAGTCGACCAGCGGAACACGGCGACGGGCCGGTCCGGCGGGAACCTCCGCCGGGCCGGCCCGCACGCGTGGTCAGGCGCGCAGCGGGTTGGCGCGTGCCGCCGCCATCAGGTACCAGGCGGTGGCCCCCGTGTGCCGGTACGGGTAGTAGCCGAACCCGAAGCCGGTGTCGAGCGGACTGCTCGCCGAGACGACGCCCGACCGTTCCGCGAGGGCCCTGCCGCCCACGGTCTGGCCGCTCCCGAGCAGGTCCTGCGCCCGTTCGATCGAGGCGATCAGCCGCCGGGCGCGGGCCCCGTCGCCGCGGGCGCCGCGGTGGCTCAGCGCGAGCGCCAGATGGGCCGTGCCCTCGAACCACACGCCGTTGCGGTCCGGCCGGGGCTGCCCCTCGGCGATCGGGGCGTCCTCGTCCGCGACCAGAGCGGCGGAGCTGAAGGTGACCCCCTCGTAGGACTGGCCCACCGGGACGGTGCTGTTGGGGCGGTCGGCGGTGTCGAGCACGGCGAGTTCGCGCGACGCCCAGTCCAGCGACCGCGCGTACGCGGGGGAGGGCAGCGCCAGCCGGGTCCAGGTCTGGGTGTCCTCCGGGATCGGCGACCTGTTGACGGTGACACCGTCGTTGGTCCCCGTGTAGAAGAAGCCCGCCGACGGTTCCCACATCCGGCGGACGAACGCCGCCGCCCGCGCACGCCGCTCCAGCCACATCCCGTCCCCGGTGAGCCGGGCGAGCCGTCCGAACAGGGCGATCAGGTCGGTGTTGTGCTCGGTGGAGGTGAACGGCAGCCGCCGGTCCGCGCCGTCGACGCCGAACTTGTAGCCGCCGAGGGGCTCGTCGGTGCGGCCGACGCGCTCGATCCACTCGCCGATGCGGACGGCGCCGGAGAGGAAGCGGCGCCGGCCCGTCCGCCGGGCGAGGGCGCTCAGCGCGAGGCCCGCCCATGCCATGTCGCCCACGGCGGTTCCGGTGAAACCGAACTGCGTGCCGACGTTGGCCGTCCCGTCCGCACGGACGAAGCCGTCGGGCTGGGGCGAGCCGTCGTAGAAGGTGTACGGACCCACGTTGTAGGCCTGGCGCAGCCGGCCGTCGTCGTACACGGGGTCGTGCGTCTGGGCGTACAGGAGCGCGTCACCGAGCGTCTCGGCCCGGGTGCGGGCGTCCCGGCCGGGGGCGGTGAGGAGGGCCAGGACCGCGAGGGCGTTGTCGTAGGTGAACGCCGTACTGAACAGGCCGGCCTGGTCGGTGTAGCTCTGCGCCAGCCGTCGGGCGCCGTGGTCCGGGTAGGCGTCCATGGCGGAGGCGAGGAACGCGTGGGCGCGCCGTGGCGCGGAGGAGCCGCCCGCCGGGGAGCGGTCCGCGGCCGCGCCGGGGCCGGCGGCGACGAGGACCGCCGTGCCGGCACCGAGCCCGGTCCCGATGAGCGCGCGGCGGCTGAGTCCCGGGCCTGGAGTACCGGTGCCGGTCATGGATCTCCTTGGAGGGGGAGGCAGGGGTGGTGGTGTGCTCGGCACACGCTCGGGCGCCCTCTTGAGAGCGCTCTCACGGATGCGCGCTCATTCTGCTGTCAGCCCGGGGCGCGGTCAACGCCCCTGCCCCAGCGGACCGTTGGGGGCCGGCGTCCGGTGGGCGGGCCGAAGGGGGGACCGCCGGCCCCCGTACGGCGCGCCTTGCCCTCGCACCCGCCCCCTCCCGCCCGGTGGCCGGGACTGGGGCGGCGTACCGCGCCCCACCGCCGACGGGCCCACCTGACTCGGGCCGCCGACGGTGCCGGCCTGTCGCGCGGCCCCCTCGCGTTCGGTGGTCGTGCCCGGGGCGGCGTACCGCGCCCCACCGCCCACGGGCCCACCGGCGGTGCCGCCCCGTCGCGTCCGACCCCGGCGTGCCCGCCCCCGCAGGCCGGTTCGTCGGGTCGCTGAGGGGTCCTTGCACCATGAGCGCCTGGCAGGCCGCGCGGCCCGGGCGGGCCTGGTGCAAGGACCCCTAAGTAGCCTGTCGCCGTTGCAGTGCCCGCGCCGCGGCCCGGCGCTCGGTGTTCTGCGGGTCCTGTGCGACGCCCGCGCCCTCACCCGGCGTGGCGTTCCACCCGCGGAGCTTGGCGGCCACGCGCGGTACCTTCCCGGACGTGGGCGGGACGTCGATCTGGAAGTGGCCCTCGTCGGGCGTCGGGAAGTCGCCGCCCCACGCCACGACGCCCTCGCAGTCCGCGAGGATGTCGCGGATCACCGCCACCTGGTGGGGGAAGAACCCGCCCCGCACGCCCGCCGGGTAGGAGTCCGGGCGGATGTCCACCGCCGTGCCCGAGGCGTGGTTGGTCTCGTGCCCCGTCGTCACCGTCGGGCTCCGGTAGCCGATCACGTCACCGTCGCGCAGCGCCTCGACCTCGTAGTGGAAGCGGCGGACGACGTGCACGAGGATCGCCTCCACGTCGCCGATGGCCACCTCGACGTCGAAGCCGGTGCCCGGGACCGGGCGGGTCCAGACGCTGCCCGCGTCGTTGGGGGCGGTGTCGAGGGGCCAGCCGTTGGGGGAGATTCGGACGCGGTCCGCCGGGCCGCCCGCCGCCGGGCCGTCCCCGGAAGCCGTGGTCGCCGCGGTGACCGTCCCCGTCGTCCCGGCGACCGTGCCCACCGCGACCGCCGTGGTGACCGCCGAGCGCAGGAAGTGTCGTCGTGTCGCTGTCATGGATGCCTCTGCTCCTTCGTCGGGTCGGCTAACGGGCGGTGCGCAGGGGCGCGTAGTACTTCTCCAGGACCTGGTACAGCCCCCACTGGGCCGATCCGTCCGACCGTCCCGACGGCGACCCGAGGAAGTCCCCCAGGAGCCGTCGTGTGCTCTCCGGCGTGTCCGCCAGGCCCGGCCGCGGCAGCCCCAGGTCGTGCGCGGTCTTGATCAGGGCGTACGCGGCGGTGGCGATGCTGAACCCGTCGTCGTCGCGCAGCTTCCGCCGGACGGCGCCCAGGTCCGCCGGGTCGGACGCGTCGAGCCGGGGACCGCGCAGGATGCGCTGCTCGACGCAGTGGTCGCGGGCGGCGACGGCCGCCTCGGGGGAGAGCGGGACCAGACCGGCGGCCGTCGGCCCGCCGCGGCCCGTCGTCCCCGTGCGCACGGCCCACAGCACGCTCGCCGCGATGAGCGCCTTGCGCATCCGCAGCGTGCGGGCCAGATCGGTGAGGACGGCGTCGTGGGCGAGGAGCGCGTCGAACGCGGCCTGCGTGCTGCCCGCCCCCGCCACCACCGGGGTGGAGGCGGGCGCCGGATCCCCCGCGCCCCGCTCCGGCAGCCCCGCCGACGGCAGGTAGTGCCGTACGTCCGCCAGGGCCGCCGTCCGCAGCGAGAGGTCGAAACGGACGTCGAGGTCGGTCGCGACGGCCGGCGGGGCGTAGGAGATCTGGCCGAGGTCACGGCCCGAGGCGATGTTGTTGTCGATCTGGAGGGCGCCCTCGCCGCTGCCCAGGTCGATCGTGGCGATCTGGTCGAACGCCCAGTCCCCGGGCAGCGGCGAGGCCACGTTCCCGGTGTAGGCGGTGGACATGTCGGAGACGAAGCTCGCGGAGGTCAAGCCCTCGGCGCCGACCCGCGCGCACACGGCGCGGGGGCCGTAGATGCCGGTCAGGTAGCCGCGGCCGTCGGCGTCGACGGCGGCCTTGAGCGCGCGGAAGTAGGGCAGGACGCCCGTGGTGACCTCACTGTCCACGGCGTCGTAGTCGACCGCGAAGTAGATGCGCGTGCCCGGCAGGAAGCCGTGCTGGCCGGCCCAGTACAGGGCGTCGGCGGCGTCCGAGGCGCCCTGCGCGGCGGTGAAGTAGCTCGCCGCGGCACCGTTCGTCTGGTAGATCGGGAAGCAGCGCAGTCCGGCCGCGGCCATGGTCCGCAACTCGCCGGGCTTGATCATCTTGTCGAGCGAGGTGCCCGGAACGTTCGACAGGTACCGCCCCACCACCCGGTAACCCGCGGCGACCAGCGTCCGCGCGCGGGCGGCGGTGACCTCGGTGGAACAGTCCGCGGCGGTGCCCCTGCGCGTCGCGTCGCCGGTGGAGACCAGCAGGGACGCCCAGGTGGCGTAGTCGCCCTTCCCCGTCACGGGGATCCTCACGAACTCCTGGAAGACACACACCCGTCCGGCGAGGGCGATGTCGTACGTGTCGGTGAAGGCCACTCCGCGCCGCCGGGCGAACGCCATCGCCGCCGAGAACAACCGCACCCACGAGCCGGTCGACCCCACGGTCAGGGTCGCGGACCTGAGCCCGGCCTGGGTGCCCGGCCCGAACACCCCGTTGGCGGTGTCGTCGTTCATGCCGATCTCGTACTGGACGGCGAACAGCAGCGCCCGCTGCACGTCCCGCGAGGGGCGGCCGTCGCAGGCGACGACGGTGAACGCGGCCCGGCCGACGTACGTGGCGTTCATCCAGCGCTGCGCCGCCCGCACGGCCGGGCTGCCGTCCTCCTGGAGGGTGTACGCGTCCCTGTTCAGCAGCGCCTTGAACAGCTTGGGCACCACGGCGTCGCCCGGGTACGGCGCGTCGAGTCCGGAGTCCGCCTTCACCTGCCGTACGGCGGCGGCCAACCGGGCGTCGTGGGCGGCGTCCAGGTCGCCGGCGTCGTAGCCCTTGCAGTACAGGGCCGAGCGGACGATGCGTATGACGTTCGCCGGGACGGCCGCACCCGCGTCGATCACCGGCCAGGTGGCCGTGAGCCGCGCCAGCGTCGTGGGCCCGAAGTTGTCCGAGAGGGCGGTGATGCCCAGTTCGTACTGGAGGGCCCGGGTCAGCGCGTACAGGGTCGGCCAGTCGACGACACCGGTCTCCTCGACCTTGGTGATGCCGGGTACGTCGCCGTAGGTGCTGTTGATGAATCTCTGGGCACGCAGCACCCTTGCGTCGGACATGGAGGCGGTTCCTTTCGCATGGGGGGTCGGCGCACGGGAGGCCCCCCGGGCCCCACCGGCACCACGGTGAAAGGAAACAGCAGCACCATCACGGACGAAGGGGCACCCCTCCTCCTACCGGCCGGTCTCCTCAGGAAGCCCCCACAACTCCCCCAATCCACACGGCTTCGACAGGACGGCGCGGCCGGGCCGCTCGCGTCAGTGCACCCCGCCCGGCGCGGCTCTGCCCTCGGCGGCGGCCGCCGCGAAGAACGGGGCGAGGTCCTCCATGCCGTGGTCGTCCCCGCCCTCGCGCCGGTCGGAGGCCGTGGCAGGGCCGCCCCGGTGCTCGGCGGCGAGGCCCGTAGCGACCTGCCGCACCTCCTCGGCGGTGAGGAGGAACGCCGGCCCGTGGCCGAACTCGTGCTCCTCGACGGTCCGGCGGTCGTGGCCGGTGGCCCGGGCCGGCCAGGGTTGGGCGGCCGTCCACTCCGCCGTGGCGTGCTCGGCCCGCACGCGGCCTTCGGCGAGGTCCGCCGGCACGCGGTAGTCGTGGCCGTAGGAGTCGGTGTGCCGGCGGAAGCCGGCGAGCGGCGGTTCGGGCACGTCCTCCTCGTCGAAGAAGAGGTGCCCGATCATCTCCGGGCGCTCCCGCGCCTCCTTCGGCAACGAGGCCTCGGTCTTCGCGGGGCTCAGCCACATCGACACCGGCCGCACCGCCCTTCGCTCCCGGCAACGGGCCCCGCCCGCCGCTGCGTTCCGGTCCTGCGGAGCGTAGCGGCGGACACTGACAGCCGATCACCGGGCGGACGCCGTACCCCGTCCCGGCCGGGCCCCCGGAAGCGGCCCGCCCGTCAGGTCGTCGCGGCGGACGACGGACGGAAGCAGGCGGTGACCGACTTGCCGTGCGGACACGGCCGTGCCTCCCAGCTGTCGGCCAGGGCGTCGACGAGGAACATGCCGCGTCCGCCCACGCGTTCCGTGCTGGGCTCGCGCGGTGTCGGCAGTTCGGTGGAGGAGTCGTGGACGGAGATGTGCAGGCAGCGACTGTCCCAGGCCATGACCAACTGGGCGCTGCTGTGCGCGTGCCGGTGGGCGTTGGTGACCATCTCCGAGACGGCCAGCAGGACCGAGTCCACGGTGTCGGGGTCGCTGCTGGTCCAGCCCAGGGTGTCGAGATGCCGACGAGCCCAGTCTCGTGCCTCCTTGACGGTGCTGTCCATCGGCAGGGTGCGGGCCCAGCCCACCGCCCGCAGCGCTGATCGGTCCACTGTGCTGCCTCCCTCGTACGGTGCGCCGAGGCTGCGGGTACCCCCGCGAGGCGGGTGAACTCCTGCCCGGGCGCTCATCGGCAGTCGTACAGGAACCTGGCGTCGGCCGACCGCTGGAGGGGCGACAGCAACCGCAGTTCCGCCACCGCCTGATGGCGGCCCTCGCCCTCGAAGGTCCACAACAGCCGGAGCCGGGTCCGGTCCCGGCCCGGACCCACGGCGGCGCTCAGCACGGCGGACGTGGTGCCGTCGCTGCGCACCCACCGGTAGGAGAGCGTGCCCGCGGGCCCGTCCGTCCGGACGTCCGCGACGATCTCGGCGGTGCCGTCGCAACCCAGCGTCCGCTCCGCGGCCGTCACCGTGACCCCCCGCACGGCGACCGGCCCGGCGCGGTGTTCGCTCCAGAAGACGAAGGCGAGGGCGACGACCAGCGCGAGCACGGGCACCGTGTACCGGCGCGGACGGCGGTGGGCGGCACCCGTGGACGGAGCCGGCGCGCAGGCGCGCCGTGCGGCGGGCACACGTCCGGCGAGGGCGGCGGTCACCCCCGGGCCGAAGCGCAACACGGTCCCCTCGACGGGCAGGGTGGGGGTCGTGCCGTGCGGGTCGGTGTCCGGTCGGGGCAGGGTGGGTGCCGTGTCGTGCGGGTCGGCGACCAGGGTGGTGTCGGGTTCGGGCCGTTGGACCCAGTGGCTGGCCAGCGCGGTGGCGCTGTAGTCGTCGTCACCGCCCGTGGGCGGGCCGCCGGCCGGGCCGTGCGGGAGGGGCCGGACGCGGTCGTCGTCGGTGGTCATCGGAGCTCGCACTGTCGCGTCAGGAGTTGCCGGGAGGCGCCGCCGCCGGCGGACGGGGGGCTGGTCGTGGCCTGGACGGTCCAGTGGCAGCCGGTCGTGGTGAAGGCGTGGTCGACGGTGAGCGTGTACCGGGTGGCGCCGCTGCGCCGGAGGACGACGGGCCCGCCGTCCGCGGCGCCCGGCCGGCCCGCGGTGTCCCCGGCGAACCAGTCGACGGTGACGGTGAGGGGACCGGTGCCGTCCGTCGTGACCGTGAGCGTGGCCGTCGCCGTCGCGGGGCCGGTCTGCCGGAAACCCGCCACCGCGATGTCCTTGACCGCGGGAGGGGCGGGGGAAGAGGGGGCGTCTGTCGTCGGGCTCGACGTCTGCGGGACGGTCGGGCTACCGGTCGGCCCCGGGTCCGACGCACCCGTCGAGGGCGGAGCCGGCGTGCCGGCCGGCATCGACGGGGACTCCGGGGCGGCGGAGACCGCGTCCGGCGTCGAGGCGGCGGGGGAGGGGGCGGCGGAGGTCGGTGCCGGCGTCGGGGACGGTGACGGCGTGGTCGACGGGGCCGCCGTCGTCGCGCCGGGGGTCGGGATCGCGCTCGTTGTGGCGAGGGCCTCCGCCACCCCGGGGGCGCCCGCCGTGGCGTCCGCGCTGCCCCGGTCCACGAGGCCGATGACGAGCGCCAGCAGAACGGCGGCGGCCGACACGGCGACACCCGGCCAGGTCGGCTGCCACGGCCGGAGCCGCCCTTTGCCCGCGCCCCGGCCCAGCACGGTGCGAGCCGTGTCGGTGCCCCCGCGCGGCATGCCCGGGGCGGCGGGACGCAGGAACAGCAACAGGGCGGCCAGCGCGGCCAGACGGCCGCGTCCGCGGTCCTCCCAGTCCTCGCCGTAGGAGGCGACCGCCACCTCCTCCAGCTCCGCCACGAACGCCGCCGCGTCCGCGGGGCGGCGGTCCGCCGCCTTCGCCAGCCCCCGGCCCACCAGCGAACGCACCGCCTCCGGCACGGCGTCGACGGGCACCGCGCCCTCGACGTGCTGGAACGCCAGCTCGACCAGACTGTCGCCGGTGAACGGCCGACGGCCCGTCAGACACTCGAAGAACGTGGCAGTGGCCGCGTACACATCACCGGCGGGCGAGGCCGGCTCGCCGGTCCACTGCTCCGGTGCCATGTACGCGGGAGTGCCGGCCACCCCGGCCCGCACCCCCGCGTCCACCGCGATGCCGAAGTCGACGAGCTTGGACACACCTTCCAGCGTGACCAGCACGTTCTCCGGCTTGTAGTCCCGGTGGACCACACCCACCCGGTGCGCGTCCGCCAGCCCGAGCAGCGAACCCTTGAGCACGACCAGCGCCGCCTCGGGCGTCAGCGGCCCCTCGCGCGCCAGCAGACTCCGCAACGACACGCCGTCCACCAGCTCCATCACGATGGCGGCGCCCTGGGTCGCCTCGACGTACTCGTACAGCCCCGCCACGTGCGGGCTGCGCAGCCCGCCGAGCAGCTCCGCCTCGGCGCGGAACCCGTGGACGAAGCCGGGCCGGGTGCGCAGCGACTCGCTGAGGTACTTGACGGCGACCGGCACACCGGATTCCTCGTGCACCGCGAGCACCACGCGCCCGCTCGCCCCGGATCCGATCTCGGACGACTCGGAGTACCCCGGCACCACCCATGCGTTCATCGCCGTCCCCCGTCCGGGCCGGCCCGTCACGGCCTCGCCGTGCGGGCGCACCCACCTCGCCGACCAAGACACGTATTCGGCCGGTCCGGTTGCAGTAAGGAGATGTACGCGCTTCCCGACAGATGTTCCCAAGCCGTAACGATCCCTGACGACAAAGGACTTGACTGCATTTCCTGCCCTATCTTCACGTCATGTCCACGCCGCCCTCGCCTCCGGAGCAGCCGGAGCAGCCGTCCGGGACGACGCCGTCCCCGCCGAGTGCCCATCCGTACCCGCCTGTGCAGAGCCCGGCCCCGGCCGACCAGGGAGGCGCCTCGCCGACCCCTGCCGCCGCCCCCGGGCCGGCGCAGCAGAACTTCTACGCCCAGCCGACCCTCGTCGGGCAGCCCGGGCAGCCCGGGCAACCCGGCCTGTCGGCACTGCCCGGCCAGCCGGGCCCGCCGGGACAGCACGGCCCCCAGATCCCCTACGGTCACCCGGGCCCCTTCGGGCCGGCGGCGGTCCCGCCGTCCCGCTCGGGCGGGGGCGCCGGCCGGGCGGTCCTGTGGGTCGCGCTCGGCGCGGTCGTCGCATCCGCCGCCTGGGCGGTCGGGGTCTTCGCGCTCGGCGGCGCGGACGACTCGCCCGACCTGCGCGGCTACACGGCCCCGTCCAACCTGTGCACCAGCGCGGACTACTCCTCCTTCGAGCGCGAGTACCCGTCCGACGACGGCTCCCCGACCTCCAGCGCCCTCAAGGACCCCGCACTCGACGAGAGCCACTGCAGCCTCGGGTTGAAGAAGGCGGGCTCGGAGTACTCCGACGCCTACCTCACCCTCCAGGTGGACCTGCACAAGAAGACCGACCCCGGGCCCGAGTTCACGGCGACCTGGAAGAACTACCGGGAGAACCACCCGGGGTACGAGGTGGAGACCGTCGAGGGCATCGGCGACGAGGCGTACCTGGTGTCCGAGGACACCAAGAGCGGCACCTCCAGCGGCTCCCGCTACGCCACCCTCGCCGTACGGGACGGCTGGACGACGTACACGATGAGCTACAGCGCCTACTTCTCGTCGTACGACGAGGACACCGACCCCCCGGAGCTCGACGAGGTGACCGGCTGGCTCAGGACGGACACCAGGGCCACCCTGGAGCGGCTCAAGGAGTGAGGGGCCGCAGGCCGGCGCCCGGCCGGAGCCGTGTCCGCGGGGGTTCCGGCACCCCCGCGGACACGGCCCCGGAGCCCGTCGCACGGGCGCGTTGTCAGTGGTGGGCGCAAGAATGCCCGGAAGTAAGATCAACACCGGCCCGAACGGGGTATCCGGTGTCGACAGCCCCTCCCCGGAAAGGTAACGCCGATGCCGTTCCTCCACGACCCCGGACAGCGTCCGGCCGGGCGTCTCCTCTCCGCCCGGACCTCACCGGACGCCGACGTGCTGCGGATCGTCGCCGACTCCCGCACCGCCGTGTTCGTCACCGAGTACGCGAGCGGACGCCGCAGGTACAGCTACTGGCGGCCCGTCGACTCCGGCACCGGCCGCGGCGGCTGCTACGTCGCCCTGCCCACCGACGTGTGCGAGCGGCTGCGCACCACCGGCCGGATCACCCTCGGCGAGCCCGTCACCGACCCGTCGAAGACCACCTACCGCGTCAGACCGGCGCGCACCGCGACTCCGGCGGCCCGGGCGCCGCGCGTCGTGCGGATGCGGGACCGGGCGGCCTGAGGTGGGGCAGCCGTGACCGGCTGTCCTACAGTGGCTGCCGTCAGTCAGTTCCGGCACTTGTGGGACGGAGAGGTAGTCGCGAACCATGCCGACCGAAACGTTTGAGTTTCAGGTGGAAGCCCGTCAGCTCCTCCAGCTGATGATCCACTCGATCTACTCGAACAAGGACGTCTTCCTGCGCGAGCTCGTCTCCAACGCCTCCGACGCGTTGGACAAGCTGCGCCTGGAATCCCTGCGGGACGACACGCTCGACGCCGACGTGTCCGACCTGCACATCGAGATCGACGCCGACCCGGACGCGCGTACCCTCACGGTGCGCGACAACGGCATCGGCATGTCGTACGACGAGGTCGCCCACCTCATCGGCACCATCGCCAACTCGGGCACCGCGAAGTTCCTGGAGGAGCTGCGACAGGCCGAGGACGCCGCCGGCGCGGAGGGGCTCATCGGGCAGTTCGGCGTCGGCTTCTACTCCGGATTCATGGTCGCGGACGAGATCGTCCTGGTGACCCGGCGGGCCGGGGAGAGCCAGGGCACGCGCTGGTCGTCGCGCGGCGAGGGCACGTACACGCTGGAGACGGTGGACGACGCCCCGCAGGGCACCACGATCACCCTGCACCTCAAGCCGGCCGATCCCGAGAACCAGCTGCACGACTACACCTCCCCGTGGCGGATCCGGGAGATCGTCAAGCGCTACTCGGACTTCATCACCTGGCCGATCCGCATGACCCCGCCGACCGCCGACGGCGAGAGCGACGACGCCCCGCGCGAGCCCGAGACGCTGAACTCGATGAAGGCGCTCTGGGCGCGGTCCCGCGACGAGGTGAAGGACGAGGAGTACCACGAGCTCTACAAGCACATCAGTCACGACTGGACGGACCCCCTGGAGACGATCCGGCTCCAGGCGGAGGGCACCTTCGAGTACCAGGCCCTGCTGTTCGTGCCCTCGCACGCCCCCCACGACCTGTTCACCCAGGGCTACAAGCGGGGCGTACAGCTCTACGTGAAGCGCGTCTTCATCATGGACGACTGCGAAGCCCTGCTGCCGCCCTACCTGCGCTTCGTCAAGGGCGTCGTCGACGCCCAGGACCTCTCGCTCAACGTGTCCCGCGAGATCCTCCAGCAGGACCGCCACATCCAGCTGATGCACCGCCGACTGGCGAAGAAGGTCCTGTCCTCGGTCAAGGACATGATGACCGCCTCGCCCGACAAGTACGCCACCCTCTGGCGCGAGTTCGGGGCCGTCCTGAAGGAGGGACTCGTCACCGACGCGGAGAACCGCGACGCCCTCCTCGCCGTCTCGTCGTTCGCGACCACGCACGACGCCGCCGAACCGACCACGCTCCAGCAGTACGTGGAGCGCATGAAGGACGGTCAGGACGACATCTACTACATGACGGGCGAGTCCCGCGAGGCGATCGAGAACTCCCCGCACATGGAGGCCTTCCGGGCCAAGGGCATCGAGGTCCTGCTGCTCACCGACCCGGTCGACGAGGTGTGGACCGACGCGGTCGGCACGTACGAGGGCAAGCGGCTGCGCTCCGTCGCCAAGGGCGAGATCGACCTCGGCCCCGACGGGGAGACGGCGTCGGAGGAGGAACGCGAGAAGCAGGGCGAGGAGTACGCCGAG
The DNA here is from genome assembly GCF_055573695.1 of Streptomyces sp. NPDC030143. NCBI lineage: Bacteria > Bacillati > Actinomycetota > Actinomycetes > Kitasatosporales > Streptomycetaceae > Streptomyces > Streptomyces sp. NPDC030143. The sequence goes on along the minus strand of NZ_JBVIAY010000006.1, from coordinate 289,763 downwards.
CTGCTCGGCTGGATGAAGGAGCGGCTCGCCGAGCAGATCAAGGACGTGCGTCTGTCCTCCCGGCTCACCGTCTCCCCGGCCTGCCTGGTCTCCGACACGCACGACCTGACCCCGGCGCTGGAGAACCTGTACCGCGCCATGGGCCAGGAGGTGCCCCGCACCCAGCGCATCCTGGAGCTCAACCCCGAGCACACCCTGGTCAAGGGCCTGAACCAGGCGTTCCGGGACGGCGGGGACCGTACGGCCCTCGCCGAGAGCGTGGAACTCCTGCACGGCCTCGCGGTGCTGGCCGAGGGAGGCCGGCCGGCCGAGCCGGCGAGGTTCGTCCAGTTGCTGGCGGACCGCATGGAGCGCGCCCTGTAGAGGGCGGACCGGGCCGGGGACGGCAGCCGCGCCCGTGCGCGCCGTCCCCGGCCCGCCGCGCCGCGAGGGGGCGAACCGGCCGGCGGACACGGCATGCACACCGGCCCCCACGCCCGCCGTGACGCCCGCTTCCCCACCGGTTCGGGCCGCTCGGCGGGATGGGGTGCGATGTGGCTCCCCGCCACGGGCATGCGGAAGCGGAGCAACACCCGACCTGGTGTCAGTCGTCCCACCGGGGACACCGGGGCGCGATGCGCGGCGGCGGCCGGAACGCGTTCCCGGCACCGCCGCCCCCAGCAGGAGCGTTCGGAAGGCCACCGAATGTTTCGACGGAAAGCCCCTCGGTGCTCACTCTCTCCGTAAGGGCGTGACCGAGGCGGTATGACACTCCGTCAACTGCCTGTCGCCTGAACTGGAACGACACCACCGCGATCGATCCGCGATCACGCGAACGTTTCGAAAGTGATGCCGAAACTGTTGACTGTCGCCGCGGTCGGTCCAACACTTTCGCCATCGACGGCCCCGGCCGCCACCGCTCCCGGACACGCTCGTGCCCGGGCTTCACGGCCGTCGCGCGCACGACGGCCGGCCTGTGTCCTTCCGCGCCGCGCGGTGTCGCCGGACGGGGCGAACCCATGTCCTGCCCGTCGGCGGCCCGGCCTGCCGGGCCCCGCCACGCGGACGCCTGCCCGCACCAGTCCCATGAGGAGGAAGCACGGACATGACCGCGCACCCCCACCCCCCGAACCGCGGCCGCGGCCGCCCCCTGTCCCTGCTGCGCGGCGCCTGGGCCGTCGCACTCGGCGCGGTGATCGCGTTGCTCCTGCCGAGCGCCGCCAGCGCCGACACGGTCATCACCACCAACCAGACCGGCACCGACAACGGCTACTACTACTCGTTCTGGACCGACAGCCCCGGCACGGTCTCCATGAACCTCGCCTCCGGCGGCACCTACGGCACCTCGTGGCGCAACACCGGGAACTTCGTCGCCGGCAAGGGCTGGAGCACCGGCAGCCGCAGGAGCGTGACCTACTCGGGCAGCTTCAACCCGTCCGGCAACGCCTACCTGACCCTCTACGGGTGGATGTCGAACCCGCTCGTCGAGTACTACATCGTCGACAACTGGGGCACCTACCGGCCCACGGGCACGTTCAAGGGCACCGTCACCAGCGACGGCGGGACGTACGACATCTACCAGACCACCCGCTACAACGCCCCGTCCGTCGAGGGCGTCCGCACCTTCAACCAGTACTGGAGCGTCCGGCAGTCGAAGCGGACCGGCGGCACCATCACCACCGGCAACCACTTCGACGCCTGGGCCCGCGCCGGCATGCCCCTCGGCAGCTTCAGCTACTACATGATCATGGCGACCGAGGGATACCGGAGCAGCGGGAACTCCACCATCACGGTGGGCGGCACCGGTTCGGGCGGTGGCGGCGGTGGTGGCGGCGGTTGCACGGCGACCCTCTCCGCGGGGCAGCAGTGGAGCGACCGCTACAACCTCAACGTCTCGGTGAGCGGCTCGAGCGCCTGGACGGTGACGATGAACGTGCCCTCCCCGGCCAAGGTCCTCTCCACCTGGAACGTCAACGCCACCTACCCCAGCGCACAGGTGCTGACCGCCAAACCCAACGGCAGCGGCAACACCTGGGGGGTGACGATCCAGCACAACGGCAACCGGACCTGGCCCACGGTCTCGTGCGGGACGACCTGACCGCGGTGTGACGGGAGAGCGGCCCGCCGGAATCTCCGGCGGGCCGCTGCCGGCCCGGCGTTTCGTGAGGTTGATCCACTTTTCGAACAGGCCCTGCGCTTCCGGTCGGACGACGGCTGCGGCCGGGTGGTGCGGACGTTGCGGGGGACGGTATGAGATCTGTGGGGAACTCCTTCCGGGACCGCTGGCGGGCGTGACGACGGTGCCGCCGCCCGGCGGCGAAACCCGGCCGGACCTCCTGGGGCGCGACGACTTCCTGCGCGCCGTGCGTCTGCACATCGCGCGGACGGACACCGGCCACGGCGGCCTGCTGCTGATCACCGGCGAAGCCGGCATCGGCAAGACGTCCCTCACCGGGTGCGCGATGAACGAGGCGCGCGCCGTCGGCATGGCCGTGCTGCGCGGGTCGTGCCGGGACGCCGACGGCACCCCCGGCTACTGGCCGTGGACGCAGGTCGTACGGGGACTGCGCGCGTGCGCCCTGTCCGGCGCGTGGCAGGCCGCCTCGGACGCGGTCGGCGCGGCATGGCAGGTCCTGCTGGGCGGCGGGGCCGAGGCGGAGGAGGTGGACCGGTTCCGGCTGTTCGACGCCGTCACGACGCTGCTGGTCACCGCCGCACGGCACCAGCCGGTGCTGGTCGTGCTGGAGAACGTGCACTGGGCCGACCCGGCGTCGGGCGGCCTCCTGGAATTCGTCACGCAGCACATCTCGCAGGAACGGGTACTGATCGCGGCGACGTGCAGGGACGTGGAGATCGAACGGCCGGACCACCCCCTGCGCGACGGGTCGCGCTCCCTCGTGACCCGGGCCACGACGCTTCCCCTGACGGGCCCGGCCGCGCCGGACGTCGCCCGGCTGATGCACCGCACGACGGGCAGGACACCGGACGACGCCCTCGTCGCCGAGGTGCTGCGCCGTGACATCCCCTACCTGTTCGAGGACGGGTGGCCGAGCCGCTGTTCACCCCGGCCCAGCGTCGCCTGTCCGCCGCGCTGACGGAGTGCTGGGCCGCCTTCGTCCGCACCGGCACACCCGGCGGCGAGTCCCCGCCCACGTGGCCGGCGTACCGCCCGGGCCCCGCCGGCCGCCCGTACACCCCACCACCTCGACTTCCGGAGCCGTCTGCCCTGACCGTCCCGAAAAGGCGCCGCCGTCCGCCCTCGCAGAGGCGGACGGCGGTCGGCCCGGTCGGTCCCGCTCACGTCTCACCACCGGTCACGGCGCTGACCTCACCGGGGACGAGGCGGGCGTCGGCGCCCGAGGCGAGGAACGCGCAGGCCGGGCATGATCACCCGTACGGCGCAGTCTGCGGTCGCGGTCCCGGGGAAGCCGGATCCTGCGTCGGTGAGAGGTGTGCTCCCCGCTCTCCGGCGCCGGTGGCCGCGGTCGAACCCCCGAGTCGGCTGCGGCCACCGTCGCGTCGGTTCCCTGTCGTCCGGAACGGTCGTTCCGGACGGATGAGGCAGGGGCCCGGCGGTCGCCGGGGCCCCTGCCTCGTCACTGACTAGCCGCGGACGATGTTCTCCGCCTGCGGGCCCTTCTGCCCCTGCGTGACGTCGAAGGTGACCGTCTCTCCCTCGACCAGCTCCCGGTATCCGTTGCCGGCGATGTTGGAGTAGTGCGCGAAGACGTCCGGCCCGCCGCCGTCCTGGGCGATGAAACCGAAGCCCTTCTCGGCGTTGAACCACTTCACGGTGCCGCTGGCCATGCTGCGTTGTCCTTTGTTCTTGCCGGGGGTGCCCCGACGGGAGTGGATGTGGGGGCCACCCAAGATCGCGGGCGGCGTCCCAGGTCCGTTCTACCCCGCGCGCGGCCGGACTATCCGATCTTTCGGCTCCGTGTCCTTCCCGAGCCGAGTGACGGGTGTCCCGGGCCCGCGCGTCGGCCTGTCCGCCGCCCTCACCCGGACGGCCGGCCCCGCCGCCACCCCGTCTGTGTGGCGCAGATCACATCCCGCGCCTGCGGATGTGCCGTGCGACGACCCCGCGCCGCCGCCCACCCCGCGCGACCGGATTCGCCGGCGCCCCGTCTGGCGGTGTTCCGTTCCACGGCGCCCGGCCTCACAGCGCCCGTTCCACGGCGCCCGGCCTCACGGCGTCCCGTCCCAGCCCCGGGCGCGCAACTGCCAGCGCCGTTCGGCATAGGCCAGGTCGTCGCGCCACAGGCGCCCGGCGGCGGCCCGGACCAGCGGACGCAGCACGGGGGCCGCCCGGCGGGCGACGGCGAACCCGCGCCGGTCGGAGGCCGCCACGACGGCCTCGACGACCGCCGTGCGCGGCCGGCCCCGGTCGTCCGGCCCGAGCGGGGTCGCGTGCGTCTCGACGACCGACCCCCGGCCCTCGCCCTCGGTGATGCGCATGACGACCGTACGGGGTTCGGGCGCGGTGAAAACGGCCCGCACCGGAACGACCAGCCGCCCCGCCACCTTGAAGGAGACGTCCACCGTGAAACCGTCGTCCGCCGCCCCTTCGGCGCCCTCCGGCAAGCCGACCACCGTGAGGTCGACGAACGCGTACGGGTGGAACCACGCCCCGTGCCAGGGATCCAGACGGTTGGCGACGACGTCCTCGGGCTCGCAGCGTCCCGTCGCCACGTGGACCGCCGTCAGCGCCCGGGCGGTCTCGGGACGCCGGGGCACGACCGGCGCGTCCAGCGGTGCCTCGCCGCCAGCGTCGTCCAGTCGCACCCACAGCAGCACGCCGTCGTCGTGGACCGGCAGCGGGTTCCAGCCGGCGAACGGGCCACCGTCCAGCGCCAGGCCGTGCCAGTGGCACACGAGCGTGCCGCAGCGCACCGGACTGTCCCGCAGCGGGGCGCCCAGATGCGGACAGACGCCGGGACCGGCCACCGGGCGGCCGTCGGCGGCCCGCCAGACGACCACCTCGCGGCCCGCGACCGTCCGGCCCAGCGGACGGTCGACGCGCAGCGCGCTCGAGGCGCCCACGACGTACCAGTTGCCGGACGGGCGCACCTGGGCTCGCTTCAACGCGTCGGCGATCACCGAGGGCCGGGCCTCACGCCAGGTGGGCCGCTGCCGCTCCCAGGGGACGGGGCGTCGGCGCAGGGACAGCGGGAGACACCTGCGGCCGCCCGGCGGGACGGGGTTCACGCGACCTCCTGGTGGACGTCGCGGCCCGGCGTCGACGACGGGGCGGCGGGCGACGGGTCCGGACCCGCGCGTTCCGTGCGGCGCGCGTCGGCGCGGGCGCGCAGCCGCGCCCGGACCACCCGGGCGAGCCCGTCGGCGGCGACCGCGGCGCGGCGCCGCCGGGACACCACCGCCCGCCGGTGCAGCACCGCGTAGCCGTCCCGGGCGACGGCGTCCAGGATGCCGCCGTACAGCACGAACGCGGTCCGGATGCACGGCCGCGACACCGGATCGAGCATGTCCAGCCCCGGCGCCGCCTCCCGGTAGACGCCCCGGGTCAGCGCCGCGAACTCCCGCAGCGCGGCGGTGATCCGCGGGTCCGGCCGGCCCGTGTCACGGCTCCAGCGCAGCAGGGCCCGGTCGACGCCGTGGGCGCCCAGCAGATCGGCGGGCAGGTACACCCGCCCCCGGTCGAGATCCTCTCCCACGTCCCGCAGGAAGTTGCTCAACTGGAAGGCCACGCCGAGCGCCGCCGCGTGGGGCGCCGCCTGCGCACGCGGGACCACCGTGCCCAGGACCGGCAGCATCTGCAGCCCGATGACGGCGGCGGAGCCGTGCATGTAGCCGCGCAGGTCGGCGTAGGTGGGGTAGTCGCCGACCACCAGGTCGGCGCTCATGGCGGCCATGAAGTCGTGGAAGTGCTCGTGGGGGATGCCGTGGCGGCGCGCGGTGTCGGCGAGCGCGAGGACCACCGGTTCCTCGCTGTGCCCGCTGCGCAGCCCTTCGACCAGGCTGCGCCGGAGCCGGGCCAGCGCGTCCACCCGCTGTGCGGCGCGGACACCGGGATCGAGCGAGTCGACGATGTCGTCCGCCCAGCGCGCGAAGCCGTACAGGGCGTGCACGGCGGACCTGCGTTCCACCGGCAGCAGCCGGGTGGCGAGGAAGTACGTCCGTCCGTGCCGGGCGTTGAGCGCACGGCAGACGCGGTAGGCCGCGCGCAGCGCCGGATCGGTGATCCCGGCCGCGTCGAGTTCCCGGTCGGTCATGCGGTGGTCTCCTTCGTGCGGGTCGGCGACGTGCGCACGCGCGCGGGAGCGCGGCCCGGGACACCGGTGACGCGGGCCGCGGCCAGCTTCCCCGACAGCAGCACGGTCGGAACGCCGACGCCCGGGGTCGTGCCGCAGCCGGCCAGGACGGCGTTCTCGGTGCCGCGCACCAGGTTGCGCGGCCGGAACGGACCGGTCTGCGCGAAGGTGTGGGCCACCGAGAACGGCGAGCCGGCCGCGTGCCCCTGCGCCTGCCAGGAGGCCGGGGTGACGAGGCACTCCGACTCGATGGCGGCCTCGATGCCGTCGAGTCCGCGCCGCTCCAGCTCCCGCAGCAGCTCGGCCCGGTAGCGCGGCGCGAGGTCGGTCCACTCCCGGGCCCCGGGTCCGAGGTCGGTGTTGGGACAGGGGGCGAGAATGTAGTGCAGATGGCGGCCGGGCGGCGCGAGCCGCGGATCGGTGGCCGTGGGGCGCGTGATCAGCAGCGAGGGATCGCTCATCAGCCGTCCGCTCCGGGTGAGTTCGTCGAACGTGCCGCGCCAGGCCGCGCCGAAGGAGAGGGTGTGGTGGGCCAGCCCCGGCCAGGTGCGGTCGGTGCCCGCGTGCAGCACGACCGCGGAGGGCGAGTGGCGCAGCCGCAGCGGGCGCCGCGGCCGACGGCCGAGCAGACCGTAGGCGACGGGCAGGTCCGGGGTGAGGACGACGGCGTCGCAGGGGATGCGCTCGCGGTCGGTGACGACGGCGGTGATCCGGTCGCCGGACCGTTCCAGCCGCGTCACCCGCTGCTCGAACCGCAGGTCGGCGCCCGCGTCGACGGCGGCGTCCGCCATGGCCCGCGGCAGCGCGTGCATGCCGCCCCGGGGGAAGTACACGCCGGCGACGGTGTCCATGTAGGCGATGACGGCGTACGCCGCCAGGGCCCGCGCGGGCGGCACCCCGGCGTACAGGGCCTGGAAGGAGAAGACGCGGCGCAGCCGCTCGTCCCGGAGGAAGCGGCCGATGCGGGAGTCCAGCCGGCCGAAGCCGCCCAGGGCGGCCAGACGGGCGAGGTCGGCGTTGAGCAGACCCAGCGGCGAGTCGAAGTTGGCGTCGATGAACCGGCGCATCTGCGCGCGGTGGAGCCGCTCCAGCCAGTCGCGCAGCCGTCGGTAGCCCGCCGCCTCGCCGGCACCGGCGAACCGCTCCACCTCCGCGGCCATGGCGTCGGCCTCGGTGTGCACGTCGAGTGTGCTCCCGTCGGCGAAGCGGGCGCGGTAGGCCGGATGCAGCGGTACCAGCTCGACCCGCGCGAGGAGGCTGTCGCCTACGGCGGCGAAGGGCTCGTCGGCGAGATCGGGCATGGTCAGCACGGTGGGGCCGGTGTCGACGCGGTAACCGGCGAGGTCCAGCCGCCCGGCACGGCCGCCGGGCATCGGGTCGCGCTCCACGACGGTGACCCGACGGCCTGCGCCCAGCAGGTGCAGGGCGGCCGACAGACCGGAGAGCCCGGCTCCGACGACCACGACGTGGTCGGTGCGGCCGGACAGGGTGCGCGTCATGCGCGGGCCTCCTCGGCGGCCGGCGTGGCGGGCGACACGGCCACGGCGGCGTCCGGTCCGCACCGCGCCGGCCGGGTGGCCGGACCGGTTCCCGTTCCGCCCGCCGTGGAGACGAGCAGTTCGCGCAGACGGTCGCCGGCCCCGGGGTCGAGCGGGGCGCCGTCGAGATGGCGGAGCCCCTGCTCCACCAGCCGGCCGATCCTCGCCTCGACGGTGGCCCGGGCCCCGGTGCGCACCAGGACCTCCCGCACCTCCTCCAGGCCCGCCGGTGTCAGGTCCTCGTCGCCGAGCGACCGGTCCAGCACGGCCAGGGCCGCGTGGTCCCCGGACGCCTCGGCCCTGGCCCGGGCCAGGGCGACCAGGTACGTCGGCTTGCCCTCGCGGATGTCCCCGCCGGCGGGCCGGCCGGTCAGGGAGGCGTCGGCGAAGACGTCGCCGAGATCGTCGCGGAGCTGAAAGGCCAGGCCGACGCGGCGGCCGGCCGAGCACAGCGCGCCCGTCGTCGCCCGGTCCGCCCCGGCCAGTGCCGCGCCGAGCGCGAGAGGACGTTCGACGGAGTACAGGGCACTCTTGAGACAGGCGGAGCGCAGCGCCCGCGGCAGGGAGCGCGACGCAGTGATCTGCCCCTGCACGTCGAGGTACTGGCCCGCCACCATCTCCGTGCGCAGGTCGCTCCACAGACGCCGCACCACCGGGGCGGTGTCCGGGGGCAGCGGGGTCTCGGCCACCAGATCGTCCGCCCACGCCAGCGCGAGGTCCCCGGCGAGGACCGCCGCCGCCTCCCCGAACCGCCGGACCCGGGCCGACCGGTCGGAGCGGGCGTACTGGGCGCCGATCTCCGTGTGGAGGGCGGGCCGGCCCCGGCGCCGGGGCGAGGCGTCCATCACGTCGTCCTGGACGAGCGCACAGGTCTGCAGGACCTCCAGCGCGGCGCCCACCCGAAGGGCCGCCGAGGCGCAGTCGTCGTCGTGGCCGCCGCAGGCGCGCAGCGCCCACCACACCAGACGCGAGCGCGTGCGCTTGCCGCCGTACCGGGTGAAGCGGGCGACCCGCAGCGCCAGATCGTCGGCGAACAGCGGGTCCACCCCCCGGGCGCGGGCGACCCGGTCGGCGAGCATCCCGTCGAGGACCCGGCCGACGGCCGCATGCACGTCGCGGTCGACGGCCCACACCCGAACGGGGGACGCCGGCAGCGCGACCAGTCGGGGGGCGGGCGGCGGCGGCCCGGCCGCAGGGTGATCCGTCGCCTGTGTGGGGCGCATCCCGGTTCCTCTCGTCGTGATCGCAGAACGCCTTGCCGTCCCGGTGTTCGGCCCCTGAGCCCTGCACGGATGCGGGCCGGGACCCGGAAGCCGGGCGGACGCGGGGCGCGTCACGCCCCTTCCAGGCTCGTCGTCCTCGGCGTCGGCCGCCTGTCGCATTCGGGTGACCCGCATCCGAACGGGCCCACGGGCGGGAAGACCGATGGAGTGCGCGAGGGTCGGGCGCAGGAGGGAGACAGCCGACGTGTGGGAGGCGGACGTGGCGGTCGTCGGCGCGGGTGCCGCGGGACTGTCCCTGGCGCACCGCCTGTCCGGCGGGGGTGAGCCGTCGGTGGTGCTGGTGGACGCGCCGCCCGGCCCGTTGCGGCCGGCGAGCCGGACCTGGTGCTTCTGGGAGGGCGGCCGGGGCCGCTTCGAGGCCGCCGTCACCGCCACCTGGCGTTCGCTGCGCGTGCGCCCGCCGACGGGACCGCCCGTGACGGGGGACATCGCCCCGCTGCGCTACAAGATGATCCGGTCCGACGACTTCGAGGACGTGGTCGGGCGCGACCTGGCGCGCAGTCCGAACGTACGGCGCCTGGAAGGAGTCGTCGAGACGATCGAGGACGTCCCCGGCGGAGCGCGGGTCGTCTTCCGGGACGCCGACGGCCGGCCGGGGGTCCTCGGCGCCCGCTGGGTGTTCGACTCCCGCCCGCCGGGCAGCCTGCCCGCGGCACGCACCACCCTGTTGCAGCACTTCCACGGGTGGTTCGTCCGCACGGCCCGGCCCGTCTTCGACGACGGCACCGCGGAGCTGATGGACTTCCGCACGCCCCAGCCCGCCGTCGGCCTGTCCTTCGGCTACGTGCTGCCCACCGGTCCCCGCGAGGCCCTGGTGGAGTACACCGAGTTCTCACCGCGGCCCCTCACCGCGGACGGCTACGAGCGGGCCGTGCGGCACTACGTCCGGGACGTCCTCCGGCTCGGCGACGTCCAGGTGTGCGGGACCGAGACCGGCGTCATCCCGATGACGGACGGCCGGATGCCGACCCGGGTCGGGGCGTCCGTGTTCCGCATCGGGGCCGCGGGCGGCGCGACCCGCGCGTCGACCGGGTACACCTTCGCCGGACTCCAGCGTCAGACACGGGCCGTCGCCGCCGCCCTGCGCCGGGGCCGGCAACCGGTGCCGCCGCCCGCCCACTCGGCCCGCTCCCGCGCCATGGACGCCGTCCTGCTGCGCGCCCTCGACAGCGGCCGGGTCGACGGACCCGCGCTCTTCTCCCACCTGTTCGAACGCCTGCCCATGAACCGGGTCCTGCGCTTCCTCGACGGGCGCACGGGCCTCGTGGAGGACCTCTCCGTCGGCCTGCGCACGCCGGTCGGCCCCATGCTGCGCACGGCGATCGAGCTGCGCCGCCTGGCCCCGCGCCCCCACGAGTTCCCGTGACCCGGCCCGCCGCGCAGCAGCGACCTGCCGTGACCACGTCGCGCCCCCACGACCTCCCGTGACCGCGCCCCACCGCGCCCCGCACGGCCCCTGCTCCCCTGGAGGATGGAGACCGCATGAACCTGCTGCGCGACGAGGATCTCGCCGCCGCCTTCGACCACGCCGCCCGCAGCTACGACACTCTGGTGGCCGTCAACCCCGGCTACCACGCGCACCTGAGGCGCTCGGTGCGCCGCCTCGGCCTGCCCGGGCACGGGGAAGGACTGCGCGTCCTCGACCTCGGATGCGGCACCGGTGCCTCGACCGCCGCACTGCGGTCCGAGCTGCCCGGCGCCGCCATCACGGCCGTGGACGCCTCCGCCGGCATGCTCCGGCGGGCCGCCGCCAAGCCGTGGTCGAGCGGTGTGACGTTCGTGCATGCCCCCGCGGAAAGGGTCGCCGAGGCCGGGGTCGAGGGCCCCTTCGACGCCGTCTTCGCCGCCTACCTGTTCCGCAACCTGTCCGACCCCGACGCCGTCCTCGGCGCGGTGCGCGCGCTGCTGGCCCCGCGGGGACGGCTGGGTGTGCACGAGTACACCCTCAGCGGCCGTCGCGCCGACCGCGCGGTGTGGACGCTGGTGTGCCGCGGCATCGTCCAGCCCGTGGCCACCGTCCTCGGGGACGCCGGGCTGTACCGGCACCTGCGGCGCAGCGTCGTCGACTTCGACACCGCCGACCGGTTCGCCGACCGGGTCCGCGCCGCCGGATTCGAGGCCGTACGGACCCTGCCGCTGCCGGGCTGGCAGACGGGCATCACCCACACCTTCGTCGCCCGGCGCGGCGACGCCCCCGGGGAGGGCGGGCGATGACCGGACCCCGCCGATCCGACGGCTCCCGCCACGGCCGGGACCGCCGCGCCCGCGTACTGCCCGCCCACCCCGGGGCGGCGCGGATCGAGGGCGCCCGCCGCACCACCGCCGTCGTCGGGGGCGGCATCGCCGGACTGGCCGCCGCGACCGCACTGGCCGAACGCGGAGTGCGGGTGACGCTGTACGAACGCGAGCCGTACCTGGGCGGACGCGTCGGCGGATGGCCGGTCGGCCTGGCGGACGGATCGACTGTCACCATGAGCCGCGGCTTCCACGCCTTCTTCCGCCAGTACTACAACCTGCGCGGCCTGCTGCGCCGTACCGACCCCCGGCTGGAACGGCTGACCGGCCTGCCGGACTACCCGCTGCGGCACAGCAGCGGTGCGCGGGACGGTTTCCGCCACGTCCCGCGCACCCCGCCGTGGAGCGCGCTCGGCTTCGTCGCGCTCAGCCCGTCCTTCGGCCTGCGGGACCTGCGCGCGGTGAACCCGCTCGCCGCCCTGCCGCTGCTCGACGTACGGGTCCCCGAGGTGTACGAGCGCCTCGACCGCACCAGCGCCCACGACTTCCTCGACGCCGTGCGCTTCCCGCGGGCGGCCCGCCATCTGGCGTTCGAGGTGTTCTCCCGCAGCTTCTTCGCCGACCCGCGGGAGCTGTCGGCGGCGGAGATGGTGCTGATGTTCCACATCTACTTCCTCGGCTCCGCCGAGGGCCTGCTGTTCGACGTCCCTACCGCCCCCTTCCCGGCCGCCCTCTGGCACCCGCTCGCCGGCTACCTGCGGCGGCACGGCACCGACGTACGGACGTCCGCCGCCGTCGAACACGTCGCCCGCACACCGGACGGCACCTACGCGGTCACCGCCGGCGGCGGGGAACGGCGGTACGACACAGTGGTGCTGGCCCTGGACACCGCGGGCCTGCGCTCGATCGTCGCCCGCTGCGACCGGCTGGGCGACGCGCCGTGGCGGGAGCGGATCCGCCGCCTGCGCACCGCCCCGCCGTTCCTGGTCACCCGCCTGTGGCTGGACCGGCCCGTGGCCCCGGACCGGCCCGGCTTCCTCGGTACGAGCGGCTACGGCGGCCTCGACAACATCAGCGTGCTGGAACGCTGGGAGGACGAGGCGGCCCGGTGGGCGGCCCGCACAGGCGGATCCGTCGTGGAGCTGCACGCCTACGCGGTGCGGCCCGACGCCGACCGCGACGTCGAACAGAAGCGCCTCGTCGAGGAGTTGCGCCGGGTCTACCCGGAGACCCGCCGGGCCGCCGTCGTCGACGCCCGTCACGTGTGGCGGCAGGACTGCCCGCTGTTCGCGGTGGGCGCCCGGCACGACCGGCCGGCCGTGCGCACCCCCGAACCCGGACTCGTGCTCGCCGGTGACCTGGTCCGCACGGACCTGCCGGTGGCCCTGATGGAGCGCGCCGCGACCAGTGGATTCCTCGCGGCCAACGCCCTGTTGGAGCGGTGGGGTGTGCGCGGGCAGACGCTGTGGACGGTCCCGGACCGGGGGCGCGGCGCCGTGCTGCGCGCCCTCGCCCGGTGGGGGAGGGGCTGACCCGTGTCATCCGCACCGGGCGCGGTCGTCGTCCACCAGACAGCGGCCGAGCCGGTGCAGTCCGCGTCGTGCGTGACTCTTCACCGTTCCGAGGGGCCAGCCGGTCACCTGGGAGATCTGCGTCTGGGTGAGATCGTCGTAGAAGGCGAGGCTGAGCACGGTGCGCTGCGGCTCCGTCAGCTCCGCCATCGACTGTCCGATCAGGACGCGGTCCAGGACCGCCTGGGGGTCGGCGAGCCGGCGCCGGCCGTCGTCCAGGGCCAGCAGGGAGCCGGCCGTGGCGACCAGTTCGGTGCGCCGGGTGCGCGCCTCTAGGGCGTCGGCGATCTTGCGCCGGGTGATGCCCACCAGCCAGGCGGACAGAGCGCCGCGTTCGGGCCGGAAGCCCGCCCGTCCACGCCACGCGGCCAGGAGCACGTTCTGGGTGACGTCCTCGGCCTCGACCGAGTCGCCCAGCGTCCGGCACGCGAGCGAGTGCACCAGCGACCCCCAGGTGCGGTAGACGTCGTCCAGCGCGTCCTCGTCGCCGGCGGCGAAGCGGGCGGTCAGTTCGGCGGGGGCGGTGGCGGTGGCGGAGGCCGTGGCGGGGGCGGGCGCGGACGCCGGCACGTCACCGCGCCCGGTTCGGACTGTCTGCGCTGCTGTCATGGCGGCCACTCCCGGTTCGGCGGAGGTGTGTCCCGTGAGGTGCGGATCGCCGACGGTCAGGTCGTGCGACACCGCCTAGGACACCGTCCGACCAACCGATGCGACACGACAACTCGCATCGTTCGCGCATCGTTTCCGATCCACGCTCGGGCGTCATCCGCGCCGCAGCAACCGCTCCAGCTCGTCGTCCCAGCGCAGACGGGAACCCTCCGCGCCGGCGGGTACCTCGGCGAACGTCCCCTCCAGCCACTCCTTCAGCTCCGCGGCCGGCACGTACAGCACGGCGGCGGCGCGCCTGCCCCGCAGCAGGATGCGGGCCGTCCTGCCTCCGTGGCAGCGGCAGGGCGGCCAAACGCGCACGTCGCCGTCGCCGGACGGCACGCGCAGACCGGCGTACAGCAGGTCGCGCGAGAGCACCCAGGGCCGGACGGGGTCGGGGATGCCGGGGAAGTCCATCCGCACGGCGAGCGGGTCGTCGCGGTCGTACCCGAAGCGGGCCTCGATCGGCAGGGCCACGGTGTCGTCGACGACCAGATGGACGGTCACCTCGAGGGGCCGGGGCCGGCGGCGGGGCCGGGTGCCGGGCGACGGATCGGTGGGGTGCTGCATGACGCCTCCCGGAACGCGGTGGGGGCGGGTCTCGCGCGGTGTATCGCGAGGACCACACTCCCTCTTCCCGGCGACCGGGCGGGTCGGATGCGTTCCGCGCCGCCCGGACCGGAGGCTCCTCGGAGACTCAGCCGTCGGCGAGGGGGTCGTGGCCCCAGTTCATCAGCGAGTGGCGCCAGCGCGTGTCCCGCACCTCTCCGGAGGGGCGCTGGGCGAGGTGACGGCGGATGTAGCCGTTCACCTTGCGCATGTGCGCGTAGTCCTCGTCCGAGAGGTCGCCCTGCTTCGTGCGCAGGATGCCGACGATGGCACGGCCCGAGGCGTGGCCCGTCGACTCGCCGCCGTCCCGGTGCTGTCCGGCCGCCCGGGAGTCGTCGGTGTCCAGCCACTTCTCCAGCGTCGACGGGGTCATGTTGACCAGTTCGCCGAAGGTCTCCCGGATCTCGCGCCGTTCGTCCCGGGCCGGCACGTCAGCCCTGCTTCCGCTTCAGGGCCGACGGCTTGTGGACGGCGGTCCGGCCGGACTTGTCGCTGCGCACTTCGTACTGGGGCTCGTCCGACGAGGCGTCCACGGTGCGCCCGGCCGCCTCCGTCCGCTCGGTGATCTTCCTCTCCACGGTGCCCGTGGTCTCCGTGCCGTGAGTGCGCCACGCGACCTTGTCGCCCTTGGCCGGCTCCTTCCTCGCCGCACGGCCCTTCGCCTTCGCCATGGTCGTACCCCTCACGGGAGTCTCGGGTGCGTGATGGTCCCTCCTTCCACCCTGCGGGCGCGGGACGCCGTCCGCACCCGGGCGGAGGAAGCCCCCCGGCACCCGGTCGCACCGACGAACGGTCCGGACGTCACCCGCGCACCCCCGGCGCCCTCGGGCCGTGAACCTCCCTGCGCCGCGCACCGCCTCGCACGCGCCCGCCCGTGCCCCCGGGCCGTGGACTCCCCGTGCCGCCCACCACCCGGCACCGCGCCCGCCCGGGGCCGTGAAGCTCGCACGCGTGCCCGACCCCGCCGGTGCGGTGGCGTGCCGGGCCGGAGCGGGACGGTGCACGGGGTTACCGTGCGGCATGGACGGTGACCGCCGAGGATGGCGTGCCTGTGTGCTCAGCGGCGCGGTGTTCGCCGTGTGCATGGCCGGCACCACGCTGCCGACCCCGCTCTACCCGCTCTACCAGGAGGAGTTCGGGTTCTCCGAGCTGACGGTGACCGTCGTGTACGCGGTGTACGCCTTCGGCGTCATCGGCGTGCTGCTGCTGGTGGGCAACGCCTCGGACGCCGTGGGCAGACGTCCGGTGCTGCTGGCGGGCCTGGGCTGTGCGGCGGCCAGTGCCGTCTGCTTCCTGAGCGCCACCGGGCTGGGCTGGCTGTACGCGGGACGGCTGCTGTCCGGCCTGTCCGCCGGTCTGTTCACCGGCGCCGCCACGGCGTACGTCATGGAGCTGGCGCCGTACGGCGGCGCCTCCCGGGCGACGTTCGTCGCGACGGCCGCCAACATGGGGGGACTGGGCTGCGGTCCGTTGATCGCCGGAGTGCTCGCGCAGTACGCCGTCCGGCCGTTGCGCCTGCCGTTCCTGGTGCACCTGGTGCTGGTGGCCGGCTCGGTCGGCGTCCTGTGGGGACTCCCCGAGAGTGTGCGTCAGCGGCGGCCGCTGCGCGGCGTACGGCCGCAGCGGCCCGCTCTGCCGCCGCGGGTACGGGCGGTGTTCGGACCCGCGGCGACCGCCTCGTTCGTGGGGTTCGCCCTGTTCGGGGTGTTCACGTCGGTCAGCCCGGCGTTCCTCGCGCAGTCCCTGGACGTGCACGACCACGCAGTGAGCGGACTGGTCGTCGCGCTGGCCTTCTTCGCCTCGACCGCCGGGCAACTGGCGGTCGGCCGGGTCGGCGTCGGGCGGTCGCTGCCGGTGGGCTGCGCCGGGCTCCTCGCCGGGCTGGCGCTGCTCGCGGCGGCACTGCGGTGGGACCTGCTCGCCTTGGTGGTGCTGAGCGCGCTCGTCGGCGGGGCAGGGCAGGGGCTGGCGTTCCGCGGGGCGCTCGGCGCGGTGGCCGGCGCGTCTCCCGACCACCGCCGGGCGGCGGTGATCTCGACGCTGTTCGTGGTGGCCTACGCGGGCATCTCGGTGCCGGTGATCGGCGTGGGCCTGCTGGCGGATCCGATCGGCCTGGAGGGCGCGGGACTGGTGTTCATCGCCTGTATGGCCGTCCTGGTCACGACGGCGGCCGTCTACCTGCTCCGACGGCCGGTGCCGACGCGGGCGTGACCGCACGACCGACCGCCGATTGAATCGTTTCACCGCACTCTCGGCGGTGCCGGCGTCGAATTCGGCTGGACCGAGCCCGGTTTCTACGACGGCGACTGGCACGCCCCCGCGACCCGGGGCGCCGTCGACGGGCTGGTGCCGGCGCTGATCGAGCAGGTGCGGCTGCACGACGCGGAACCCGCCTCGCTGCGGAAGACCGGCGACGGCCGCCGGCTGGTGGACCTCGGCCGCGAGATCGTCGGCCGGGGGAGAGCGGCCGGGGGGACGTGCGGCCGTTCACCGACCTCACGGGAACCGTGCTGCCGGTGGACGTGCGGCCGTTTCACCGACCTCACGGGAACCGTGCTGCGTGTCGGCCCGGTCGGCTCGGGCGCGACGGAGGTCACCCGCTGGCCACGGCTTCCTCCGCGATCACACGGAGGAAGCCGTGGGGGCGGGCGCGTCGTCCGGTACGCCCGGGTCGGCGACGGCGCCGCGGGCGGCCAGCGCCTGCTCCAGCCGCCGGATGTGGTAGTACTGCACCCGCGTCGTGCGCTGGAGAGCCATGACCGCGGCGAGGAACTGGTCCATCTCGGCGGCCCGGGTGAGGATGTCGTCCGGCACGTGCTCGTCGCGCAGGCAGGCGTCCGCGTCCTGGGAGAGCACGGCGTGTGCCCAGCCCCGGGTGACCGGCTTGAACAGCCCCGGGTGGTTGGCCACGATCCGGGCCCGGATGGCCAGGTCGTTCTCTGCGGCCTCCAGATGCAGGCCGGTGTCCTTGTTGCGCGCCCCGAAAAGCGGCTCGTGGAGGTGGTGGGCCTCGAAGCCGTGCTCGACGCAGCCGACCCAGAAGTCCCAGTCCTCGCCGGCCCGCATGGTCTCGTCGTAGCCGCCCACGGTCTGCCACGCCTCACGGCGGTACAACGAGCAGTAGAACATGATCAGCCGCTGGAGCAGCAGCTCCCTGCTGTAGGCGGGCAGGGGCATCGCCTGCGGGGGCAGATCATCGTCGGTGAAGGTGAAGACGTCGGTCGAGGCGATGGCGATGCCGGGGTCGGCGTCGAGCACCGCGACGGTCTTCTCCAGCATCGTGGGCGCGATCACGTCGTCGGCGTCCAGCGGCAGGACGTAACGGCCGACGGCGGCCGCGATGCCGGTGTTGCGGGCTGCGGACACCCCGGCGTTGGCCTGGCGCAGCAGCCTGATGCGCCGGTCCGGGTGGCGGGCGATCAGGTCCTCCGCCACCTCGACGGTGTCGTCGGTGCTGCCGTCGTCGACGATGACGAGTTCCCAGGCGCCGAACGTCTGGGCGACGACGCTGGACACCGCCTCGGGCAGATAGCGGGCGTAGTCGTGGCAGGGGATGACCACCGAGACCACAGGGTCGGATCCGTGGGACATGCGTCGTCTTTCGCGTCGGACGGAAGGGAACGGGAGGGGCGGAGCGGGGGAGGGGCAGGCTCCGCGACGGCGGGGGCCGACCCCCGGCCCCGCAGGGGGCCGGGGGCGCGGCGGACCCGCCGGATCACGGGCTACGCGAACCGTGCCTCACGCCCATGGCCGTGGTCACGGGAGTGGCCCCAGCCGTGGTGGCCGTGTTCCTGGTGATGGCCGTAGTCACAGACGGTGATGTTGCCCACCGGGGTGCAGCAGACGCTGTAGTCGGTGATCGTCATGTTGCCCACCGGCGTGCAGCAGTGGCCGTAGTCGGTGATGGTCACGTTGCCCACGGGAGTGCAGCAGTGGCCGTAGTCGGTGACGGTGACGTTGCCGATGGGCGTGCACGGGTGCCCCTCGCCGGAGGTGAGGGTGACGTCGCCGCCTATCGCCTGTCCCTGCCGCGCGTACGGTGCGGACGCCGACGCTTCCGAGCCGAGGGCGGCCGCGTAGGCCGCCTCGGCGGAGCTGAGCAGTCCGGCGGTCGCCAGAGCGGCGGGCAGGGCCAGGGAGGACATGACACGGGCTTTCACGGTGGAGCCTTTCGTGGGGGAACGGGGGCTGCCCTCCCACCGCCGGTGGTCTCCTCGCCGGAGGGGGGCAGTAGCGCCACCGTAGGTTTCCACCACAAGGAGTGCCGAGATGATTACTCCACGCGGTGGACCGGCGCCGACGCGGCACGGTGCCGCGCACCCCGGGGCCGGGCGGCCCGGTGCCCGCACCCGGGGCCCGGGCGCGGCCCGGTGCCCCGCGCCCGGCCCCGGCCGTCAGGGCGACGGGGTCATGGCCCCCGTCTCCGCCAGATCCGCCGCGTGGTGCGGATGCAGCACCTCGAGGTCGGGCAGCGCCCAGCAGGCCGTGCCCATGTCGCGCGCCATCGCGGCCAGCCCCTCGGTCTCGATGAGCTGCCGGTAGGGGAAGGCGGGGAAGACCAGGCCGTCCCGGTGCAGGTCGGCCCGCACGAGCAGTGCCGTGCCCCCGACCGAGTCGACGCGGACGAGCCCCTTCCCGCGCAACTCGTCGAGATACGTCCGGCCGAACCCGCGCGGAGGCTGCAGAATCCCGTCGCGCAGCCACTGCGACCAGTTGAGCGCGCCGGCCCTCGGATGCAGGACGAAGGTGTTGAGGTCGTACGTCGGTCCACCGGCCGTCGTGGCGCAGTGCGGGACGACGATGTCCTTGCGGACCCCGAGAAGACGCTGGACCAGATCGGGCGGACAGCCGGTGACGTCCACGTCGAGCCAGAGCACCCACTCCTCGTCGGCGAGGGCCCGGGAGAGCAGGTGGTTGCGCACCCTGGCCAGCACCGACCGGCGCCGCCGCTGGACGCCGGGCTCCCACCGCGGCCCGGTCAACCGGAGGCCGAAGTCCCGGTGGACGAGCGTGACCCGCCGGTACTCCGCCTCGAGGTCGGGCAGGACCTCGCGCAGCAGATCCTGCGTCGCGTCCGTGCTGTCGCCCTCCAGCAGGCCCAGGCTGATCGCCTCGCGCGGGTAGTCCAGGGCGCGGAGGTTGTCCAGATAGCCCGGAAGGAACGCCGCCGCGTCCTTGAGCGGGGTCAGCACCAGCACCGGAGGCCGCTCGCGCGCCGGGCCCGGGGCGGGTTCGAGGACCGTCTGCCGGCCGCGCGCGCAGGCTCGGGCGGCGGGGCCGGTCTCGGCGTGGGTGATGTCGTCCGGCCCGATCGGCAGCCGGGTCGCCATGGCCAGCAACCGCTCGGCGTACGCGCCGGGTTCCGACCAGACCTCGGTCGCCACCTCGAAGTGCTCCGCGAAATGGGCGTCGTCGAAGGTGTTGCCGCCGTGACACACGTACGTGTACAGCTCGGGGGCGTCGACGGACACCACCCGGCAGTTGCGGACCACCTCCTCCGCCACCGGGGTGTCCTCGCCCCGACGGAGCGCCGGATAGCGCGGCAGACGGTCCTTGGCGCACACCATGGACCCCTCCCACACCCGCGCGCAGGAGACCGCGAGCTTGTGCCGGGCGGGCCACCACAGCCGCTCCCGGGCGAGGAAACAGGCCTCGGCGCCGAGTGCGAGGATCGCCGCCATCTGCGTCTCGACCCGCTCCGGGTCGTACAGGTCGTCGTCGTCCCACTGGCACACGTAGGGCCCGCCGGCCAGGGCCACCGCCTCGTTGCGCAGTTCGCCCAGCGGCCGCCCTCGCGCGGGCAGCCGTTGATGGCGGATCCTCGGGTCGTCCAGCTCGCGGATGTGCTGTTCCAGGGCGTCGTCCGCGCCGTCCTCCACGACGACCAGTTCCAGGTGGGGGTAGGTCTGCGCGCGGAAGCACGCGATGGCACGGCGGGCCGTCGACGAACGGTCCTTCGTCACCATCAGGCACGACACCGCCGGCGCGGGCGCCCCGGAGGCCCAGCGCCGCCGCTGCGCGTCCAGGTCGAGCAGCCCGTCGGCGAGCGGGTGCCGCTCCTGGCTCGCCCAGAACGGGAACCGCCTGCCGGCCGACGTCCGCGGACTCCCCGGGGTGTCGCGCACCCAGCTGCCCGACCAGTGGTGCACGGCGTAGGCCTGCGCGTAGTCGGCTTCCTGAGGGCCGAACAGCTCCCGCGCGTACGGGCTCACCTCGGGATACAGCACCTCCGGGCCGAGGACCGTGACCGAGGCGGGCTCCGGGGCGCAGTCGACCGCCCGGGTGAGGAAGAAGGGGCCGGTGACGTCCAGGGCGCCGGGCATCCGGTGGGCGCCGACCAACTGCCGGTGCACATGGGCCCAGAAGGGGTGGCCCGGGCGTGACGCGATGAACGCGTTGCCGACGATGCGGTGGAGCCCGCGCCGGCGGGCCAGCAGCAGCCGGGTGTGCGTGTCGGGCTCACAGCCGAGGACGAGTTCACGGCCGTCGAGGAGTGCGTCGACCGGTCTCAGGCACTCGAAGTCCAGGTCCACGTAGAGCCCGCCGAAATGGTCGAGCAGGAAGTAGCGGATCGCGTCGGCCCGCATGATCGGTTCCGGGTAGCCGTCGTAGATCGGCAGGAACCACGGATAGTGCTCCTGGAGGAACGCGCGATTGTCCGCGTCGGTCCACAACCGGTACCCCCAGCCGGGGTGGTGCAGGCGCCAGGAGTCGGCCCATTCCCGCCAGTGGGCTGGTACGTCCGCGTCTTTCCAGGTCTGGTGGATCAGGGCGGGAATCTTCTTCGGCGTCCGCATTCGGACAGTATGTCGATCGGTTGGGCCGAGGTGATTTCCGCACGGACCGGGCGGCGGAACATTCACCCGGGCGGACCCGGCTGTGCCCGACGGCTCGGCTGTGCCCGGGCACAGCCGGTCGTGCCCGGCGGACCCGGTGGTGCCCGCGCGGTGGGCGATCGGGGTGGGAGCGCGCCCATGGCGGGTCACGGAGTGATACCGCGCACACACAGTCGGTGTCCCGTGCTGTGCGTGTTAGCTTCCGGCCGTGACTTCCCCAGCTCTGGACGTGGCCGCACCCGGCGGCGGAGCGGCGGGGCCCGGCCCGGCGGTCGGCCCCGGACCATCCGACGCCGGTGATCCGCTCGGCCCGCTCGACCTGTTCGGCGACGCCTTCGTCCGCGACCCCCACCCGTGGCTCGACCTCCTGCGGTCCGAGGCGCCCGTGCACCACGACCCCGTCACGGGACTGTGGCTGGTCGGCCGTCACCGGGACGTGCGGCGGGTCCTGCTGGACCCCGAGGTCTTCCTCCCGGACAACGCCCAGCACGCCGTCACCCCGCTGCCCGTCCCGGTGCTGCGGGTCCTCGCCCGGGCCGGCTTCACCCTGCCGCCCGCGCTCGCCAACAACGGCTCCCCGAGCCATCCCGGACTGCGCCGCGTGGTCACCCGGTTCTTCAACGCCCAGCGTGTCGCCGCCGCCGTCCCGGTGATCGAGCGCGTCGCCGGTGACCTGCTCGCCGAGGTGCGGTCGCGGATCGACTCCACCGGCCGCTGCGACCTCTTCACCTCATTCGCCCAGCCGCTGCCGTGCCGGGTGCTGATGGAGCTCCTGGAGGTCCGGGGCGTCGACCCCGACACCCTGATCCGCTGGAGCGACGCCTCCCTGGAGCTGTTCTGGGGCAGGCCCCCGCTCGAACGGCAACTGGAGCTGGCCCGGCTCGTCGGTGAGTTCCACCGGTGGCTCACCGCGACCGTGAGCGGCGGTCAGGCGCCGTCCGGTTCGTTCATCGAGGCCCTCGCCCGTCACCGGCTGCCCGACGGCACGCCGTTGGACGCGGGGACGGCGGTCGGCGCCTGCTTCTTCGTCTTCATCGCCGGACAGTCCACCACCGGGCAGCTCATCGCCACCGTGCTGCGCCGGGCCCTGACCGAGCCCGGCCTGTGGCCCCGCGTCGCGCGGGAGGAGGGTCTGGCCGAGGCGTGGGTCGAGGAGGTCCTGCGGCGCGAGCCTCCGGTGACCACCTGGCGCAGGGTCACCGCACGGGACACGGAGCTGGGCGGGGTGCGGCTGCCGGCGGGCGCCCAGGTGCTGCTGATGCTCCAGGGCAGTGGATCCGATCCGGAGGTCTTCCCCTCTCCGGAACGGATGTGCCCGCGCCGGGCGAACGTCCGCCACCACCTGGCGTTCGGTGTCGGCCGTCACCGCTGCCCGGGTGCCTCCCTGGCCCGCACCGAGGCGGCGGTGGCCCTGCGGGCCGCGGCCCGCGAGCTTCCGGGCATTCGGCCGGTCGCCGGTTCGGCGGAGCCGCCGATGCTCGGTCTGCTGTCCTTCCGCGCGCCCTTGGAGGTGGTGGTGCAGGGGCCGTGAGCCGCGCCGGCGGGCAGCGGGGAGACGCGTCGCCCGGCCGCCCGCGGACCGCCGGCCGGCTCCCCGGCGGACGGGCGGCCCCGCAGCTGAGGCCTCCGGGCGGGCGGCTCCCGACCCGGGACGCACGCGGCGGCCTCCCCCGACCGCGGCTCCCGGAGCCCTCGCGGACAGGCGTACCGCGGGAGCCGGCCGCGTCGCTCGCCGCACTCGTGATCAGGCCCTGGACGCGGCGAGAACGCGGCATCTTCCTCTTCCCTGTACCTCGCCGCCGAGCCGAGCGGGGCGGACGCGCGCCCCGACGACGGTGATCCGGGGTCGCGTGCTGTTCCCTGCACCTCGCCGCCGGGCCGAGCGGGAGAGGCGCGCACCCCTCGAAGGCGGTGGCCCGGGAACTCGACCCCTTCTCCGTTGCCGCCGGCGCCTTCACCCCAAGGTGGCCAGGAACTTCCCCAGCCGGGCGATGCCTTCGCGGAGATCGTCGGCCGAGGCCGCGTAGGAGAGTCGTACGTGCGTCTCGGCCGTGTGCGCGCCGAAGTCCCTGCCCGGGGTGAGCGCGACGTGCGCCTCCCGCAGTGCCCGTGCGCAGAACTCCCAGGAGGTGAGCCCGGTGCCGCTCACGTCGAAGTAGACGTAGAACGCGCCGTCGGGCGGCACGGGGACCGGCAGCCCGATCCGCTCCAGCCCTTCCAGGACGAGCGCGCGCCGCTCGGCGAACTCGGCGCGGCGGTCCTCGCAGACCGCGAGGGACTCGGAGGTGAAGCAGGCCAGCGCCGCGTGCTGGGCGGGGGTCGAGGCGCACAGGAAGTAGTTCTGCGCCAGACGCTCCAGCGCGGGCACGAGGGCCTCGGGGACGACGCACCAGCCCAGCCGCCAGCCGGTCATGCCGAAGTACTTCGAGAAGCTGTTGATGACGACGGCGTCGGGGTCGAGCGACAACGCGCTGCGCGGCGGCCGGCCCCGCTCGTCGCGGTCGCCGAGGTCGAGGTAGATCTCGTCGACGATGCGCCACGCCTCGCGCTCGCGGGCGAGGTCGCAGATCGCCGCCAGCTCGTCGACGGAGATCGAGGTGCCGGTCGGGTTCGACGGCGTGGCGACCATGATGCCGCGCGTGTGGTCCGTCCAGTGCGAGCGCACGGACGCCGCGTCCAGCTGGAAGCGGGTCCCGGCGGTGGTGGGGACCAGTGTCACACGGGCGCCGAAGCTCTCGACGATCTGCCGGTTGCAGGGGTACGACGGGTCCCCGATGAGCACCTCGTCCCCGGGATCGACCAGGGCGGCGGTCGCCAGCACCAGGGCGGCCGAGGCGCCGGCGGTCACGACGACCCGGGCGGGATCGACGTCGACGCCGTGCCGGTCCCGGTAGAACCGCGCGATCGCCTGCCGCAGCGCGGGCAGCCCGAGGGCCGCGGTATAGGTCATGGGCCGTCCGTCCATGACCTCGCGCATCGCGTCCCGGACGGCCGGCGGTGCGCCGAAGTCCGGTTCGCCGAGGCTGAGTTTGACCACGTGGTGGCCGTGTGCTTCCAGTGTCGCGGCCTGCTTGCCGAACTCCATCGCGTAGAACGGGGCCACGGCCTGAGCGCGTTGCGAGATCCTCATGTCGCCCATCCTGCGTCCTCCGCCTCGATCACGGCCAGGAGCGCGAGAGCGCAGGGGCGGCCCGGACGTCGCTCTCGACGGGGTCCGAGGCACCCCACCCCACCCCACCCGCGCCGCGCCCGGGAGGGAACATCCCGGTTCCCCGGGCGACCCGGCCGTGCGGTCGGTCCCGGTCACCCGGAGGCCGGGGCGCCGTCGGCCGCGTCGGGGGAGCGCAGCAGGCGCAGGAACGCCTTCACTCCCGCGGTGATCTCCTGGTGTCGGGTGAGGGGGAAAGTGTTCGTGGTGCGTGAACCGGCCCCGGAGAGATCGCCGGGCTGGTGGCGGCGGCACTGCGCTGACGTGCGGCTCCCCGGAGGAGACCGGGGAGGGGGCCGCTTCGACCTCCCCAGGTGTTGCGGCCCCTCCCCGGTAGCAGCACACGGATACCCGGAGACCGCGCGCTTATGCCGTGCCGGTTCCGGAAAAGCCGTCCGGGGACCCGGAACGCTGCCGCGTACCCGCGCGCGGTACCGGATCACGGCCCGACGATGGTGAAGCCGGCGGCGGTCACGAGCCGCGCGGGGCCACCAGCCCGCACTCGTAGGCGAGGACGACGAGTTGGGCGCGGTCGCGGACGCCGAGTTTGCCCATGGCCCGGTTGACGTGGGTCTTCGCGGTCATCGGGCTGATCACCATAGAGCCGGCGATCTGGTCGTTGGACAGGCCCCGGGCGACCAGGGCGACGGCCTCCCGCTCGCGGTTGGTCAGCTCATCGAGCCCTCGGCCGGTACCCGGGGTGAGTGGCTGGGTGACGTATCTGCTGATGAGTTTGCGGGTGATCGACGGCGCGAGGAGGGCGTCACCGCGCGCGGCGACCCGTACGGCGTGCAGGAAGTCCTCGGGGAGGATGTCCTTGACGAGGAATCCGGCGGCGCCGGCCCGCAGCGCGTCGAAGACGTACTCGTCGAAGCCGTAGTTGGTCAGGATGACGACGTGCGTCCCGGCGAGGGCCGGGTCCGCGGCGATGCGCCGGGTCGTCTCGATGCCGTCGACGACGGGCATCCGGATGTCGACGAGGGCGACGTCGGGCAGGTGCCGCCGGGCCAGCGTCAGGCCCTGCTCGCCGTCGGCTGCCTCGGCCACCACCTCGATGTCGTCCTCCAGGTCCAGGAGCGCCCGGAATCCGCTGCGGATGAGGGGCTGGTCGTCGACCAGCAGGACGCGGATCACGACGTGCGGTCCACGGGCAGTTCCGCCAGGACGGTGAACCCGCCCTCGCGGCGGGGTGCGGCGCGCAGCCGGCCTCCGAGGGCGGTGACGCGCTGCCGCATGCCGAGCAGGCCGACGCCGGGCACCGGAGCGGCGTCCGGCGCGGCCTTCCCGTCGTCGTCGACGCGTACGGCGAGGACGTCCGGACGGCACTCGATGCGTACCGTGGCCGTGGCCGCGTCCGCGTGACGGGCCACGTTGGTGAGCGACTCCTGGACGATCCGGTAGACCGCCCGGCCCACCGCGGCCGGCATGTCGTGGGGCCGCCCCTCCACCGTCAGCCTCGTGTCGAGGCCGATGGCCCGGGCTCGTTCCACCAGCTCCGGGACGTGGTCGAGGCCGCGCGGCGGAGCCGTGTCGTCGTCGCGCAGCGCCTCCAGCGTCGCGCGCAGCTCCCGGTTCGCCTCACGCCCGGCCTCCTGGATCGCCAGCAGGGCCTCCGGCACTTCCTCGCCACGTCTGCGGGCCACGTGGACGGCGACCTCGGCCTGCACCTTGATGATCGAGATCTGGTGGGTGAGCGCGTCGTGCAACTCCCGTGCGATGTGCAGCCGTTCCTCGTCGGCGCGGCGCCGCGCGGTCTCCTCCCGGGTGCGCTCCGCCTCGTCCGCCCGCCGCTCGGCCTGCCGCAGCGCCTCACCCGCGGCACCGGCGGCGATCAGCCAGGCCAGCTCCAGGGCTCCCCGCGCCCGCGCGAAGGCCTCGCCCGTGTCGTGCAGGCCCGAGGCCAGGGCCGCGAGGGGAAGCGCCGCCAGTACGGTCACGCTCACCGCCACCGTGACGGCGCGGTGCCCCGCCCGCACCGCCGCGTAGACCGCGAACAGGTAGGCGACGGCCGGCACGTCGACACCGGCCGCCTGGTACCCCACCGCGCACAGCCCGGTGACGACCAGCACCGGCACCGGCGCACGGCGGCGCGCGGCCAACGCCAGACCGCCGGCCGTCAGCAGCGCGTGGCCGAGCAGGTCGAGGCGCGGCGCGGAACGCTCCCCGGACACCCCGGTGAACAGCAGGATCGCCGCCACGCCGACGGCGATCGCCCAGTCCCCGACGCCGATCCGTCCCCTGTCCATGCGCGCACACTAGCCGCACGCCCGCCGTCGGCGACTCCTGCGCGCGGATGATCGACCCACTACCGCGCACGCGGTACCGAGGCGGCTCCTACCGCGTCCGCGACAGCCGGATGCGGCACCGGCGGCACCGCGAAGTGCCTGCGCTCGCCGGACGACCGACGGCCGGTCGGGGGGACAGGATCGGGTGACGTCCCGTCGTAGGAGAAGAGGGAGCACCTCATGTCAGTCCCGTTCGTTCTCGCCGTACCGGCGGCCGCGCACGTCTCGGTCCAGCAGACCGCCGCCAGTGTTCAGGACATGAGCCCCGGAAGGCTCGGCGCCGCCGTGGCCGCGCTGGCGGCGCTGGCCGGAGCGGTCCTGGGGTGGCGAGCTCTGGCAGGCTCACGCTCCACCCGTCGCACCGGCACGGACATCGGCGGGGGAGCCGGCGCCGGGCCCGGCGGGGCCGTCGCGGCGCTGCTGGCGGGGCTGTTCGGCGTCGCCGTCGGCGGGTGGATCGTCGCCACCGCCGAGGGCGGGCTGGGCACCGGCAACGGGCTGGGCGGTGGCGTCGTCGCCGTCCTGGTGGGGCTGGCCGGCGCGACGCTCGGTGGGCTCGCCCTGGCCCGCTCGCGCCGCACGGGCTGACCGGCAAAGGTGCGGTCGTGGCTGACCGGTGAAGCTCCGCCCGCTGCGCACGGCCTCCTCCCCCGTCGAGTACGCGCATCACCGCGGCCGCGGCCGCGGCCGCGTCCTCGCCGAGCCGACGCCGGGGACTCTTCGCCGACCACGGGAGGTCGTCCGTGCGGAAGTCACCGTGCGGTCGGTCTGGTAGCGGCTTGGGCCTCAGAACTCCGAACGGAAAGGGAGTCCGGGCTCGCGACGCCTGGCACGCACGCTCGCCGCGTTGCCGAAAGCCCCTGGTAGCTCCGCTACGAAGAGCTTCCGGCGCCTTGCGATCGCACGCACCGGACGCCGCGAGCTGAACGGCCTCCCCTTTTGTTCGGAGCTCTCAGCGGCCGTCGGGCGGGAACCCTCCGGGTCCCGCCCGACGCCGTCGTCCGACGGCTCAGGCCGACGGCATCCCGGTGAGGACCTCCACACGGCCGGTGTCGAGCGAGTAGTAGGCGCTGACGACGGCCAGGTCGCCCTTCCGGACGAGCGGAGCGAGGGCCTTGTTGGCCCGCAGCTCCTCGGCGGTCTGCTCGGCGTGTATGCGGATCATGGCGTCGACGGGGTCGTCGGTCCGCTCCCTCAGGGTCGCCCGGTACGCCGGCCGCAGGGCCTGGGCGACGGACGGCAGCGTGCCCGGCAGTTCCTCGCCCGCACGCATCGCCCCGTACGCCGCCTTGATGGCGCCGCACCGCTGGTGCCCGAGGACGACCACCAGCGGCGTCCCCGACGTCAACGGCCCGTACTCGACGGACCCGGTGACCACAGGGGCCACGACCTGACCGCCGGTCCGCAGCACGAACAGGTCACCGAGCCCGGTGTCGAAGACCAGCTCCGGCGGCACCCGGGAGTCGATGCACGACAGGATCACGCCGTAGGGGTCCTGCCTCTCGGCGACGGATCTCCGCCGGGCCGGGTCCTGGTCGGGGTGCCGGAGCCTCCCCTCGACCCAGCGCTCGTTGCCCTCCATGAGTCTGGCGAACGCCGCCGCCGGCGAGTCCGGACGTATGGTCCCCGACGGCGAGGGGGTCTCGGGGGCGGCCCCCGCGACCGCCGTCCGCTCCGTGGTCGCGCCGTCCGAGGCGGACGAACACCCCGTGACGAGAGCCGCCGTGGCCACCAGTCCCCCGGTCAGAAGCGTCCTGCGCTGTGGGCGCCCGGCAATACCCATGACGTCGTCCCCTTTTCCTCGCCGTGTCCTGTGCTCGGGCACCTGAGCGGAGCCCGTGACACCACTGTCGTGAGGTGCCGGTTAGCGCCCGTACAGCGGTGATCAAGGGGAGGGGAAGCGTCGGCCCAAGTCACGCACCGCTCCGGACGCTGACGTAGTGTCACGGGCCCCTCGGGATCGTCGAACCGGCGGAAATCCCCTTGGAGAGGCGGTGCGGAGCGCGGCAGGATGAGTGCCGTCACCAGTCACACGAGGGGAACGGCGCATGAGGCGCAACCGGCTCGGTCGCAGCGAGGTACAGGTCACGGAGCTCGGCTTCGGCGGTGGTCCGCTGGGCGGACTCTTCACGCCGCTGGACGACGAGACCGCGGCCGCAGCCCTCGAGGCGGCCTGGGACAGCGGGATCCGCTACTTCGACACCTCTCCGCACTACGGCATCGGGCACTCCGAGCGCCGAACCGGCGCTCTGGTGCGCGGCAGGCCCCGGCAGGAGGTGACGCTCTCGACGAAGGTCGGCAGGCTGCTCGTCCCGCAGGACCCGGCGGGCCGGACGGACGAGAGCTTCGCGGTGCCCGCCACGCACCGCCGGGTGTGGGACTTCACCCGCGACGGCGTGCTGCGCAGCGTGGAGGACTCGCTCGAGCGCATGGGCGTCGACCGGGTCGACGTGTTGTTCCTGCACGACGCGGAGGAGCGGTTCGAGGATGCCCTGCGGGACGGCTTCCCGGCCCTCGCCGAACTGCGCGCCCAGGGTGCCGTGGGGGCGATCGGTGCGGGCATGTACCACCCCGGCAAGCTGACCCGGCTGGTCGAGGAGACGGACGTCGACGTGGTGATGCTGTCCGGCCGTTACACGCTGCTGGACCAGAGCGCCCTCGACGAACTGCTCCCCGCCTGCCGGGACCGGGGGGTCTCGGTTCTCGCCGCGTCGATCTTCAACTCCGGGCTGCTCGCCACGGACCGCCCCGCCGAGGGCGCCACCTTCGACTACGCCCCCGCAGCGCCGCGGATGATCGAGCGCGCGCACCGCATCGCCGACGTCTGCGAGGCGCACGGGGTGACACTCCCCGCGCTGGCGATGGCCTTCCCGTTGCGCCACCCGGCCGTCGCGGGCATCGTGGTCGGCATGCGGACCGCCGACGAAGTGCGGCGCAACGTCGCGGCGTTCGAGGCGGAGATCCCGGCCCGGGTCTGGGACGACCTGCGGGGCGAAGGCCTGCTGGACGAGCGGGCACCGGTCCACGCCTGATGCCGGTGCCGTCACCGGGAGGAGAGCCGCCGGCCATGACCGAGGAGTGGCGCCGGGACCGGATCGGCAGCGCGCTGCGGGGCGAGAACCCCACGGTGCTCCGGAGGCTGGAGGCCGGGATCGCGGTGATCGGCGACGTCCAGTTCCTGCCGGGGTACTCGGTGCTGCTGGTGAACGATCCCGCGGTGGGGCGGCTGTCCGATCTGCCCCGGAGCCGGCGGCTGGCGTTCCTGGCCGACATGGACAGGCTCGGGGAAGCCGTGGAGCGTGCCTGCGGGCGGACGGATCCGGCCTTCCGGCGAGTCAACCTGGAGATCCTCGGGAACACCGATCCGTTCCTGCACGCGCACGTGTGGCCGCGGTACACCTGGGAGCCGGCCGAACGCGTGGGCGGACCGGTGTGGCTGTACCCGCGCGAGCGGTGGAGCGACGAGCGGTACGCGCTCGGCCCCCGACACGACGCCCTGCGCGCGGCGATCGGTGAGGAGTTGTCCCGGCTCACCCCCTGACGGCTCCCCGCCGTGGTGGCGGGACAGCCGGGTCCGCGACCGCAGCGACCTCGTCGGCATCGGGGGGTTCACGGCCGCCGCCGGCCCGTCGGCGTCGGGGTCCCGCGACCGCCGTGACCACGTCGGCATCCGGGTTCGCGACCGGCGGCACCCCCGCCGCCACCCCGCCGCCACACCCGTCGCCACCCCGTCGCCGCCCTGGAGGTCCACACCCGATCCGGCCGGCGCCCGCTGCCGCGCCGGGAGCGGGACGGGGCAGGTTCGTCGAGCGCTGACAAAGGCACGGCTCCCGGCTGCGCATCTGTGAGCATCGCCCGGCCGCACGGTCCGCGCGCACCTACGGTCCCGGCTATGAACACGAACCGCAGCAGAGGAAGAACGTGGCGCGGCGCCGCGCTGGCGGTGCTGCTGACCACCGGGGCGCTCACCGCAGCAGCCCCCCACGAGCAGCGGGAGCAGGCGAGAACCGAGACGGCCGTGACGTCGACGAGCCCGGTGGCCGGGGTGACGGAGTCGGTGGTGCGGGTGAAGCTGCCGCTGCCGGCCTCGTTCGGGGCCCGGCCGGAGGCGTGCGACTGGCTGTCGTACCTGCGCTACCGGTCCTCCGACGGGCCGCGGGCATCGGCCGACGCCGACCGTGTCCTCGTCGCTCAGCCCGGCATCCTGGAGGGAGCGGGGGCCTTCGACAGCGTCGCCCGCAACACCGTCGCGCGCGCCGCCGCACAGGGGCGGCACATCGAGTTCTGGGCCCTGGACCGCCGCTCGAACTGTCTGGAGGACCGCACCGGCATCGCCTCCGGCGACCAGCACGCGGCGGTCGACTACTACTACCGCGGCAAGCAGGTCGACGGGCGCACCTTCGCCGGTCACCTGGGCAACGGCCGGCTGGGGTGGATGGCGCGGCTCGGCATCGAGCAGACCGTCCGCGACCAGTACGACCTGCTCACCGCCGAGTTGCCCGATCAGGGTGTGCGCAAGCGCAAGGTGCTGTGCGGGGGCCACTCGCTCGGCGGTGTCATCACCGGCTACTTCGCGACGGCCGACTTCGACGGCGACCGCACCACCACCACCGACGCCGGACACCACCAGTGCGCCGGCTACTTCGCCCTCGACACCACCGTGTCCACCTCGCTCGCCGACCTCAGCGGCAGCATCCCGGACGACACCAACCTGCCCGACATCGGGCTCGGGTACGGCGTGGTGCAGGCCGGGCTCGACAGCGGACTGCTGCCGCGCTCGCTGTCCGCGCCCGTCCTGCTGAACCCCGAGACCATGACCCTGCTGGCCATCGCCGGCCTGGGCGCCCTGCGGGACCCGGTCGGCGAGGCCGACCTGCCGTCCTACCTGCCCGCCAACACCAACATCGAGGCCACCAACCGCTTCCTGTTCTCCAGGGACGCCGCCGCCTTCCTCACCGGATCCCCCGCGGTGAAGGACTTCCGGCTCACCAACGCGGCGGTGCTCGGAGCACTGCTGGACGACAACTCCGTACCGCTGGCGTTCCTCCAGAGCAGCATCGGCTTCTTCGACGGCGGACCGATCGCCGACAAGAGCTTCCCCGTCGCCAACGGCGGCGAGCAGCGGCCCGGGCTGTTCGGCACGGCGTACAAGGCGATCCCGGACCGCCCGCGCGGGCCGCTGTACACCTGGCGCACCTACGACCGGGTCGGCGACCCCGACGACCCCGGCTACCGGTCGGCCGACGGCACGCCGTTCACGAGCGCCGGCAAGGAGGTCACCGACGTCCTGGAACTGGCCCGCAGCCTGGCCGAGCAGCCGCTGGACTTCACCGAACAGTACTTCCCGACCAAGCTGGTCACCGACCTGCAACTGGCCACCTCACCGCAGGTGAAGCGGCTCGTCGTCCATCCCGGCGGGATCACCGCCAACCCCACGCTCACCGTGCTGGCGGGCGACGGGCTGCTGGCCGGCCGCGTCCCGCCCGACCTGCACCCCGTGGTCGCCGACGGCTACCAGCACCTCGACGTGCTCACCGCGGCACCCGTCCAGAACGACGGCCGGCCCGAACCCGTCTCCACCAGCCTCACGGACTTCGCGCGGAACCCCGGCTAGCCTCGCGCTTTCACGTCGCGGACTGTCCGACTGGTGATCACGTAAGCAGAAAGTGCCTCTGACCAGCAAGAATGAGGATTTTCGAGGTCCTTGTTCCTGCCACCGTCGGAGGCACTTCCCAGGTGAAGAAGCGTATCGGGTCCTATCCACGTGTCCGCGTCGAGGGCGGCGGCCGGTCGGTGGTCTCCCAGGCGGGAGGCGTACTGCGTAACACGGGATGTGGATGCCATGACGAGAACAAGTGAACGACACGACGTATGGAAGCAACGGATGCGTCGCATCGCGCTGTGGCTGGCCCTTCACGGCGTGGACGTGGGTCCCCGCCGGATCCACGGAATCGAGGTGGCCTGACCGTGACGGAGGAAAGCGGGAGCAACAGACTGAAGCAGGCGGAGGCGGCGCGCACGGCGCTGGTCTCCGCGCTCCAGTAGGCGGGCATCGTCTTCCCGCCCCTGGTCGTACGGGCCCAGGAGGAGAACGGCGAACCGGCGTACGGCCTCATCGACCTCGGGAAAATCTCACCCCCCGTCGCCCACGCCCTGGCGGACGCGATCGATCGCGGGACGCAACGATGAACGCCCCGAGACCACGCCTGCTGCCGTGGACGACCGACGACGGCCGACCGTGCTACCTCGCATTCGTCGAGGCTGGTGTCGCCCGAATCGCGCGGCCACGGAGTCCAGTCTGTTGCGGTCGGGCCGGACAGTGCTCGCTCACGCTCGGGCGATGCGTACCGAGCCGGAGGTGTCCACCGTCGAACTGCGCTTTCTGGTGGCGCGAATGTACGAGGCGCTGCACGACGCACTCACGGTCGCGGAGCTACGCGGTGCCCGCCTCGACGTCTCGGGGGACGGACCGGCCGGTCCGTCCCCCGAGACTGCCCAACCGTGACGTCACCGCGCAGGCGCCCAAGTGCCGAGGCGGCGGGACCGCGATGTCCGCGTACCGCTTGCCAAGAGCGCGAGCCGTCAGCGCGAACCCTCAGCGCGAGCCGAAAGTGCGAGCCGTCAGCGCGAGCCGAAAGTGCGAGCCGTCAGCGTGAGCCGTCAGTGAGGCCGGCCCCCGCACTCACGGGTTGATCCATCCCACCTGGTCGATCACCCAGCGGGACGCCGTCTCCTTGGTGTCCCGGAAGACGACCTCGGCCCCGACTGCTCCGCTCGCGTGCAGCCACTCTTGGCTCTCGACATGCAAGATGGACTTCGGGCTGCCGGAGGTGGTGTTCCACTGCTGATATTCGCCGCCGTTGCACAATCCCGTGTAGACGTCCGCGCCGTTTCCGTCGAGGCAGTGCTTGTATTGGGGGTTTCGGAAGACGCCGTTGATGACGGTCCACACCTGGCTCGCCCTGCGGTCACAGTTGCCGAGGACCACGTTTCCCTTGTCTGACGCGATGTTCGCCACCTGCAGGCAGGAGTTGCTGCTGTTTCCGTTGATCACCTGGTAGATCGGCACCGGCGCCGCCACCTGCGCCGAAGCCGGGGCGCCGGCCAGCAGCGTCGATCCCATGGCCAGCGCCGCCCCGGCGCCGGCGAGACGCGCGAAATTCTTCTTGTTTTCCATGTCTTATCCCCTTGAGTTCGGCGTATCGGTGGTTCTGCTCCCGGGTTGCCTCAAGACGTCCACAACCTCTCGCACGCCGTCCTCACGCCGTCCCCACCACGTCACCACCGGCCGGTGGGTGGGCGTTGCCGCGAACCCTGTGCTTTGATCTTCTTACTGGTGGCAAGGGGGAGAGGCCGGGAGGATGGACTTTCGCATTCTCGGTGCGCTGGACGTCCGGACAGCCTGTGAGCGGGTGCCGGTGCCCGGGGCGCGTCGCCAACGGCTTCTGGCAGCACTGCTGCTGGCGCCCAACACGGTGGTGTCGCTCTCCAAGCTCATCGAGATGACCTGGGACGACGAGCCACCCCCCACCGCCACCAAACAGCTGCGGAACTCCGTCTCGGCGCTGCGGGAATGCCTGGGTGACAGCGACCGGCGGCTCATCCTCACCGAGGAGCCCGGCTACCGCGTCCGCGTCGACACCGCCCGGCTCGACTCGCTTCGCTTCGCCGCTGGGGTGGCCGAGAGCCGCCGCCACGCCGCCGAGGGGAGACTCGAGCGGGCGGTCCAGCTGATCCGGCCGGCGCTGGGCCTGTGGCGTGGCCCCGCACTCGACGGGCTGGGCACGGCAGCCCTGGCCAGATCCGCCGCGCGGCTGGACGAGCAGCGGCTCAGCGCGCTGGAGCAGTGCGCCAGATGGCGGCTGGAACTCGGCGAGCACCACGAGGTCGTCGACGATCTGGCGGATCTCGTGCACGACCATCCACTGCACGAGGGCCTCCACGCCCAGCTGATGGCGGCGCTCGACCACTGTGGCCGACGCGCGGACGCGCTGGGTGTCTTCCACCGCCTCAGAACCCGCCTCGCCGAGGAACTGGGGGTCGGCCCCGGCCCCTGCACCCAGCGGCTGCACGAGCGGATCCTGAGCGGTGAATCCGGGGCCCGCCGGGTCGACCGGATGCCGCGGGACCATCGCGGCGGGGCGGTCGGCACGCTGCCCGCCCCGAGGCCACCCCAGTCCGTCACGCCACGGGTGCCCCGTCAGCTGCCGCAGGCGATTCGCGACTTCACCGGCCGTGCCGATCACGTGGCGGCGCTCGACGCGCTGTTACCGCCCGCCGGCGGTCAGGCCGTGGTGATCTCCGCCCTCGACGGATCCGGCGGAGTGGGGAAGACGACGCTCGCCGTGCACTGGGCCCACCGCGTCCAGGACCGGTTCCCGGACGGCACACTGCACACCAACTTGCGCGGCTACGGGCCCGGCAGGCCCGCGACCCCGGACGAGGTCCTCGACGATTTCCTGGTGGCGCTCGGCGTACATCCGGCGGCGGTGCCGGTCGGGACCGGCGCCCGTTCGGGACTGTTTCGCACGCTGACGACGGGGCGACGCATGCTGATCGTGCTGGACAACGCCAACAGCGCGGAGCAGGTCAGGCCGCTGCTGCCGGGAGCGCCCGGGTGCATGGTGCTGGTGACCAGCCGCGACAGCCTGACCGGGCTGGTGGTCACCGAAGCTGCGTACCGGATCACCCTCGACGTGCTGTCTCCGGACGAGGCCTCGTCCCTGGTCGTGGGCATCATCGGCCCCGCTCGCGCCCAGGCGGAGCCGGCCGCGGTGGAGAGCCTCATCCGGCTGTGTGCGCGATTGCCGCTCGCGCTGCGGATCGCCGCCGGGCGTGCCGCCGCGTACGAACATGTCGCCGTCGCCGACATCGCCGACGAGCTCGCCGACGAGGACTCCAAACTCGACGCACTGAGCTGGGGCCAGGATCCCTACGCCGCGGTCCGCAACGTACTCCAGTGGTCCTACGCACAGCTGCCGGCAGCGCAGGCGAGCCTGTTCCGGCGCCTCGGCCTGCATCCCGGCCCGGACATCTCCACACCCGCCGCCGCGGCCCTCGCGCGCCTGCCCCCACACACGACACGGCGACTGCTGCGGGCGCTGGCAGACGCGCACCTCATCGAACCGGTCGCGCACGACCGATACCGCTTTCACGATCTACTGCGCGCCTACGCCGGCGAACTGGCCGGTGTGCACGACTCCGAGGCCGAACGGGGACACGCTCTCGACGCGATGCTCACGTGGTATGCCCACACCGCGCACACCGCCGACCGCCTGCTCTACCCCACCTGCACCCGTCTGGTGACGAACCCCACCGAGTCAGCCCAGCCACACCACCTGGCCGGCCGTGACGACGCCTGGGCGTGGTTCACCGCGGAACGGGCCAACCTCGTCGCCGCCCTGCACCACGCTGTCGACACCGCCATGGACCGGTACGCGCTGCACCTCGTCGACGCTCTCGGCTTCCTGGTGCTCATGGGCGGCTGGCAGGAGCGCGTCGACACCGCCACCGCGGCCCTGCACGCGGCGCGGCGCTCCGGCCGGATCGATCACGAAGCCAACGTCCTGCTCGCTCGTGGGGAGGCGTTGGCACACCTCCAGCATCCGGACGCGGAGCGGGATCTCATCCGCGCCTACGCCCTGGCCAAGGACGTCGGCAACAACCACATCCAAATCGCCGCCCGCACCGGACTCGGCCAACTGCTGCGCCGACAGACCCGCCTCGTCGAGGCACTGCGCCACTTCGACGAGGCGCTCGTGCTCAGCCGGGGCTTCGACACCGGGCGATGGGAAGCGGTGGCGGAAGGCAACATCGCCGAACTCCACGCTGACCTCGGCAACCCCCGCCTCACCATTGAGCACGGCATCCGAAGCGCTCGACTGCGCCGTCGGCTCGGCGACAAGGACGGTGAGGCATGCGCGCTCTCGGCCATCGCCAGGGGCATGCAGGGCATCGGCGACCATGACAGGGCTGTCGTCCTGTGCCGGCGCGCCGTCGACCTCGGTCGCAGGTCCATCGGCAGCCACGACGAGACACTGGCCTGGCCCTTGGCGGTCCTCGCCACGTCATTGGACGCCCTCGGGCGCACGGACGAGGCCCTCGCCTGTCGGCGAGAGGCCGCCGCGATCTACACCGATCGAGGCCTGGACGCCGAGGCCGACGCGATGCGGCAGCACATCCGACGCATCCGTACGGCAGATCCCGGGCCCTCCGGACCGCAACCCGTCGCCCACGCCCTGGCGGAAGCGATCGAGCGCGGGACGCGGCGATGAGCGCCCCGAGGCCACGCCTACTGCCATGGAGAACCCACGACGGCCGACCCCGCTACCTCGCACCCATCGCGGGCTCCCCCCGGAGGCACTTCCGAGGTGAAGAAGCGTATCGTGTCCTATCCACGTGTCCGCGTCGAGGGCGGCGGCCGGTCGGTGGTCTCCCAGGCGGGAGGCGTACTGCTGGTGGAGACGGCCCGCAAGACCGGGCTGGATCACGCGCTTTCAGTGGCGTTGGCGCCGTGGCGCAAGCCGCGGGCGGTGCACGATACGGGCAAGGTCCTGCTGGATGTGGCCCTTGGCGGTGGCCCTGGGCGGGGACTGCTTGGCCGACGTCGGCGTGCTGCGGGCCGAGCCGGCGGCGTTCGGCCCCGTCGCCTCGGATCCGACAGTCTCCCGCTTGCCCGATACTCTGGCGGCGGCCGGCCCGAAGGCCCTGACGGCGATCCGCACCGCCCGATCCGAAGTGCGGAACCGAGTTTGGCGCCTGGCCAAGCAGGCGGCCCCGGACGCCTCCGGGCAGGTGATCGTGGACATCGACGGGGTGCTGGTGCTGGCCCACTCCGACAAGCAGGACGCCGCCGCGACCTGGAAGAAGACCTATGGCCACCACCCGCTGATGGCGTTCGTCGACCATGGACGCCCCGGCTCCGGTGAGCCGGTCGCGGGCCTGCTGCGCCCTGGGAACGCCGGCTCCAGCACCGTCGCCGACCACATCGAAGCCACTCAACTCGCGCGGGCTCAGCTGCCGAAGTCCTACCGGCGTGGCCGGCAGACCCTGATTCGCACCGACTCCGGCGGCGGGACGCATGAGTTCGTCGCCTGGCTCGCCCAGCGCGGCCGGTGGTTGTCGTACTCGGTCGGGATGACCATCACCGATGCCATCCATACCGCAGCCCTGGCCGTCCCGCCTCGGCCCGGACGCCGGCCGTGGAGCCGGATGGCGAGGTGCGCGACGGCGCCTGGGTCGCCGAGATCGGCGGCGACTGCTTGAAGGGCTGGCCGCAAGGCATGCGGCTGATCGTCCGCAAGGAACGCCCGCACCCCGGGAGCACAGTTGCGTCCCACCGATGCCGACGGACTGCGCCTGACCTGCTTCGCCACCAACACCGCCGACGCCCCGATCGCCGAGCTGGAGCTGCGCCACCGCCAGCGCGCCAGGGCCGAGGACCGCATCCGCGCCGCCCGCACCACCGGCCTTACCAACCTGCCGCTGCACGATGCCGCTCAGAACCGGATCTGGCTGGAGATCGTCCAGCTCGCGCTGGAACTGCTGGCCTGGCTGCCGATGCTCGCGCTGACCGGCACCGCCCGCCGCTGGGAGCCCCGCCGCCTACGGCTGCGGCTGTTCTCCGCTGCCGCCCAGCTGATAACGACCAGCCGCCGCCGATACCTCCGCCTTCCCCGGCACTGGCCCTGGACCGAGATCATCACCGCCGCGTTCAAGCGCCTCGACGCCCTACCAAACCCAGACTGACCAGCAACGACCCCGCCCCGACGAACCTTCACCGCATCCCGGAACCGTGGAAGCCGGCGCCCACCCGACGCGACAGCCGGGCTACCGGCCTGCCCCCCACACCATCCGAAAACGAAACGAGTCACCAGCAACAAGCTGATGACTCGTCACGAAAGATCGAGGCTAGTCCCCCCCACAGAAGCAGGGCCCGGGAGGAGATCCTCCCGGGCCCTGCCGTGTGCCCCGGTGACGGGCGCCGCTCAGACCCTGCCCGCGGCGAACGTGGCCGCCGCGTCGGCGTTCGCGGTGTAACCGAGATGTGCCAGCACGTCGTCCCCGCCCTTCTCGCAGATGGGGTCGCCCGGTGCGCAGACGTCGAAGGTGCGGCTCTGGTAGGTGCCGGTGACGCTCTTGCCGAGGGC
Source organism: Streptomyces sp. NPDC030143 (assembly GCF_055573695.1). Classification (NCBI taxonomy): domain Bacteria; kingdom Bacillati; phylum Actinomycetota; class Actinomycetes; order Kitasatosporales; family Streptomycetaceae; genus Streptomyces; species Streptomyces sp. NPDC030143. The sequence goes on along the minus strand of NZ_JBVIAY010000006.1, from coordinate 251,150 downwards.
CCGGATCGGGTTGCCGAACAGGAGCACCGCGGCGACCCGGGACTCCAGGGCGGCGGGGATCGTGGCCACGATGGGGCTGCCCACCACCGCGCCGGCGCTGCTGATGCCGACGGAGTTGTCGACGACGTTCGCGCCCTGCGAATACCCGACCAGGACGAAACGCTGATTCGGACAGGCGGCCGCCTGGCTTTTCACGTGGTTCACCAGATCCGCGTTGCCCTGTGCGGCCGAGGTGAGGGAAAGGTTCGCAGGATAGTTCACCTTGTAGCCGGACACGCTTTTGCCCGTCAGTTTCCTCCGCAGCGAGGAATACACCGGGTCGCCGACGACAAGACCGAGATTGCCGGGCTCGAAGGTGCCGCGGGCCGCCACGACGTCGACGTCCGAGCAGGCGGCGGCCGATGCCGCCGGCGCCGAGACGGCCGTCAGACCGCCGCCGCCGACGAGCGAGAGCGCCGCGAGACACAAGCGAATACGCATGGGGATCCTCTGAGGGTGGGGCGCGCGTGCGCCTACGGAGAAGGACGCCCCGAACGTATGTGCATTTCCTCACCGGGTGTTATGGACGGGAATTCAGAAACTCCCGCCCTTTTTGTTGCGGACATGAGCGCGGGTGAGGCGTCATGGCGTCGGTCCGCTCCGGTCCCGCAGTTCCCCGGCGCGCAGGGCGAGGATGAGGTCCAGCCGGGTGCCGGGCTCGTGCAGCGTGTCGCCGAACAGCTTCTCCAACTGGCGCAGGCGGTAACGGACCGTCTGCGGGTGGATGTGCAGCCGGATGGCGACCTCCGGCACGTTGCTGCCGCTCAGCAGCCACGCCAGCAGGGTTTCCGCGAGACGCGCGCGCTGCCCCTCGGACACTGCGGCGAGCGGCGCCAGGGCGCGCGCCTCCAACTGCGCCATCAGCGGCTCGTCGCTGTGCAGCAGCAGCGTCGACAGGTGGTCGGCGCACCGCACCACCCCCTGCCGGGGCAGCACTCCACGGCCCATCAGCCCGAGGGCGCGCGTGGCCCAGTGCAGCGACTGGGCGGCCTCGGTCAGCGGGACCGTCGGGCCGACAGCGGCGGGACGGCCGCGCAGCGCCAGGGCGAACGCCCGGCCGCCGAAGCGACCGGAACCGTCCGGGTCGGGCAGCAGCAGGCGGGGCGGCCGGGACCCCATGTCCACCAGCGCCCCCGCCGCGGCCAGGGGCCGGTCCTCCTCCCGCTGGTCCGGGCCGGACGCGAGCGCGACGACGGCGACGTGCCGCGGCACCGACCACCGGGCGCCGTGCGCGAGGTCCTGCACGGCCTCCAGGGACACCGGACCGTCGCCCAGGAGCAGGTCGAGCAGGCGGCGGCGACGCCGTTCCAGCTCGTCCGTGCTGCGCAGCCGCGCCTCCGAGTAACCGGCCGCGGCCGCCTCCGCCACCTCGTGCACGGTCCGGAACGCCAGCTCGCCCAACGCGGCCACGACCGCCGAGTCGAGCCCGAGCTCCTCCACCGTACGGCCCATCAGCCGCCAGGCGTGCAGCCCGCCGACGCGCAGCGCGGACTGCAACGCGTTCAGACCGCGGCCCTCCAGGGCCTCGCCCCGCCCGAGTTCGTAGTACGTCGCGGCGATCGCGTCGCCCTGGCGGCGGGGGTCGGCGATGTGGTCGACGAACAGGGTGAGCGCCTGCACGACGCCGTCCCGCAGGTGTGCGCGGTACGTTCCGTCGGCCGGCCGCGCGTACTCCGGGACCTGTCTGCGGACCTCCTCCTCCACCTCGTCGGCGACGGCCTCGAGCCCGTCGCGCAGCAGCTTGGCCAGTTCGGGGGGCATGGGAGAGGCACCGAGGCCGTCCGGTACGCCGTGCGGGGTGGGGAAAGCCACGGCGGAGCCTCCTTTCACACGGAAGCGGCTCACCCGCGGGTTGCTGCCCGCGGGGCGAGGGGCTGGTCCTGTGTCAGACGGACGCCCCCTGCGCTGCGTTCCGTGCCCCGACGGCACGGCGGTCACTCCGGCACCCCCAGTGCACGGGCGAGCATCGGCCACGACGCGGTGAACTCGCGCTTCCAGAAGGCCCAGCTGTGTCCTCCTCCCGTGTAGTAGTGGGTGGTGACCGGGATGCCGAGCAGCGCGAGCCGGTCGGTGAAGCGGTGGGCGGAGGGCCACAGGGCGCTCTCCAGGGCCTCGGGGAGCCAGTCCCCGCTGCCGCCGGCCACGCCGCTGCCGCCGGAGACGTACAGCGCGGTGCCGCGCAGCCCTGTCGCCCGGGCGCGCGGATTGAAGTCGCGCCAGGTGAGGAGGTTCAGCACGGGGTTGCCCCAGAGGGAGAGCGGCGGCAGGTTCTCGCGGGCGACGATGGCGTCCACGATCGGCGGCACGCCCGGCGCCGTGGTGTCGAGGATGCCGCTGTAGGAGGCCGCCGCGGCGAACGCGCCCGGATGGCGTGCCGCGTGCGCCATGGCGCCGTAGCCGCCGGTGGAGACCCCGGCCACGGCCCGCACCCCGGAGGCCCGGTAGGACCGCGCGAGCAGCGCCGGCACCTCCTCGACCTGGAACCGCTCGTAGTCGGGGCCGCCCCGCCAGGCGCTGGGAATGCCCGTGGGTCCCGCGTCCGGCATCGCGACGATCAGGTCCCGGCCCTCGGTGAAGGCCGCGATGTCCGTCTCCCGCGTCCAGGACGTGTAGTCGTCGTGGGCGCCGTGCAGCAGGTACAGCACGGGGTAGGTCCGCCCGGCCTCCGCGTCGAATCCCGACGGCAGGATCAGCCGCACCGGGGCGCGGCGGCCCAGGGCGGCGGAGGACACGGACACGTCGACGGTGCGCGGTCCGACCCGGGTCGCGGCCCGGGCGGTGGTGGCTCTCGCGCCGAGGAGGGCGGCCAGGCCGGCGGCCGCCGCCGCTCTGGTGACGGCGCGGCGGGACGCTCCGGTGGCGGGGTGGGACATGGCGGCTCCTCGGGGTCCGGTTCAGCGGGTGTGCTCGGCGAGCTCCCGCCGCAGGCGGGCGGCGATCTCGTCGACGTGCGGTGGGTCGAGCAGCGACAGGTGGTGTCCCGCGACCCGGACGACGGTCAGGCGCGGGCACACCTCGTCCCAGCCCAGTGCCTGGTCGTCCCGTTCGTACGCGGGATCGCGCACGGTGTGCGGGGCCGGCTCGGTCGCCCGGAACAGGACGGTCCGCCCTTCGTGGCGCCCCGGCCGGTGTGCCTCGCCGATCCTCAGGTCCAGGTAGGAGGAACGCTGGTGCTCCAGGACGGCGGGCGGTACGTCGGCGGCCTCGCGCAGTGCCCGCAGCACGGTGTCGATGCGCTCACCGTCGTCGTCCAGGGCGACGAGGTCGTCGTACGGCAGCTCCAGCCGGACCCCGTAGGTGGCGGCGACATGGCGGGCGAAGCCCGTGAAGCGGGCGCGGATCCGGTCGTCCGGTGTCAGGCCGGGTAGCGGGAGGGGCCGTACGGAGTCGATGAGCACCACCAGCTCCACGTCCCGTCCGGCGGCGGTGAGCTGCCGTGCCGTCTCCTGGGCGACGAACCCGCCGAAGGACCAGCCGCCCAGCAGACAGGGGCCGTCGGGGTGGGCGGCGGCGACGGTCTCGGCGTAGCGGTGTGCCTTGTCGGTCACCGTGGGGGCGTCGTCGAGCCGCTCCAGCCCGTACACCGGCCGCTCGTCACCGAGGCGGTCGGCGAGTGCCCGGTAGACGTCGGTGGTCCCGCCGGCGGCGTGGACCAGGAAGAGCGGGGGCCCGGAACCGGCGGAGCGCAGGGTCCGCAGCGGGGTGTTCGCACCCGCCGTCCGGGCGGGGAGCGCCCGCTCGACACGGGCGGCCGCCTCCTCGACGGTGGCGACGCCGAGCAGGTCGCGCAGCGGCAGCTCGACGCGGAACTCGCGCTGCAGGGCGGTGCGGATGCGGACGGCCATCAACGAGTCCAGGCCGAGGTCGGCCAGGGCGGTGGAGGGGGCGACACGGCTTGCCGGGTGGCCGGTGACGGCGGCGATGTGGTGGCACAGCCGGGCGCGGACGGAAGTGTCCCGCGCCGTGCCCGACTCCGCCGCGGCACCCGGGGGCCGGGCGGAGGGGAAGGCGGCGCTCTCCGGCGTGCCCGGCGCGGTGGACGGGCCCGGGGGTGCGGCGGCGGGGGCGCCCGCACGCCCGTCCGTCCACCAGTAGCGCACGTGCCGCCAGCGCGGCGCGGGCACGTCGACGACCCGGCCCGGCGGCAGGGGCAGCGGCAGACCGGCCGCACTCAGGGCGCCGACCTGCGTGAGGAACGCACACGCGTCGTCGGCGTCACGGCGCAGCGTGCCGAGGGCGAGGGCACCCGGCACCGTGTCGGTGACGGCGCCGGTCAGCACCGGATGCGGTGAGATCTCCACGAACGCGGTGTGACCGTCGGCCGCCGCCGCCGCGAGGGCCCGGTCCAGGCGCACCGGTCGCCGCAGGTTGGCGGCCCAGTGGGCGGCGTCGAACACCGCGTCGCCGCGCGGGTCGTCCAGGACCGTGGAGTACACCGGGACGCGGGGCCTTCCGCCGCGGACGTCGGCCAGGGCCCTGGTCAACTCCGGCAGCAGCGGATCGACCTGCGGCGAGTGGCCGGCGCCGACGACCCGCAGGGCACGGGCGGTGTGCCCCGCGCGCTCCAGACGGTCCACGAGCGCCGACACCGCCGGCCCCTCGCCGGTGACGACCTTCTGCCGGGGCGAGGAGTGGACCGCGACGTGCACGCCCGGGAACTCCTCGCGCAGCGCGTCGACTTCGCCGTCGTCGACGTCGACGACCGCCATGGAGCCGCCGCGCAGCCCGCCGAGCAGCCGGGCCCGCACGGCCACGACCCGGGCCGCGTCCGACACCCCCAGGGCTCCCGCGCACACCGCCGCGGCCACCTCGCCCAGGGAGTGGCCGACGACGGCGGCGGGCTCCACTCCGTACGCGCGCCACACCTCGGCGAGCGCCACCTGGAGGCCGAACAGGACGGGCTGGACGACCTCCACGCGGTCCAGGGGGGCGCCGGACGCCAGATGGTCGTACAGCGACAGACCGCATTCCGGGGCCAGGTGGGCGTCGAGCTTCTCCACGGCCGCGGCGAAGACGGGCTCCTCGGCCAGCAGACGGCGCCCCATGCCGGCCCACTGGCTGCCGTATCCGGAGAACACCCACACCGGACCGGCCCCGACGCGATCGCCCTCGCCGGTCACGACCCGGGCATGGGCCCGCCCCTGCGCCAACGCCTCCAGCCCTTCGGCGAGTTCGTCGTGGGTGCGGGCGGTGACCGAGGCGCGCACCGGCCCGCGCCCGGCCCGCCCCGCGAGGGTGCGCGCCACGTCGGAGGGGTGCGCGGCGCTCCCCTCGGGCGTGCGGAGCCAGGCGGCGAGCCGGGCCGCGGTGTCCCGCACGCGGGCCGTGTCGACGTCGGCGAGGAGATGGAGGCGCACGGCGGGTTCCTCGCCCGGGGGCGGCGGCACGGTCGCGGGACGCCACTCCTCCAGGACCGCATGGGCGTTGGTGCCGCCGAAGCCGAACGCCGACACACCGGCCGTGGCCGTACCGCCGTAGCGCGGCCAGGGCTCGGGCTCGGTCACCACCCGCAGCGCTACGTCGTCCAGGGCGCTGCCCGCGGCGCAGTGCAGGGACGGCGGAACGAGGTCGTGGTGCAGGGCCAGCACCGTCTTCACCAGCCCGGCGATGCCCGCGGCCGCCTCCAGGTGACCGAGGTTGCCCTTGACGGAGCCCAGGAGCAGCGGCTGGTCCGGGTCACGGCCCGCGCCGAGCACCGCGCCGAGCGCGCCCGCCTCGATCGGGTCGCCCAGCGGCGTACCGGTGCCGTGCGCCTCGACGTAGTCGATGTGCGCCGGGGCGAGTCCGGCCCGTGCGCAGGCGGTCGTCAACAGCGCCCGCTGCGCGGCCGGGTTGGGAGCCAGGAGACCGTTGGAGCGGCCGTCGGAGTTGACGGCCGTGGCGCGGACGACGGCGAGGACGCGGTCGCCGTCCCGTTCGGCGTCGGACAGCCGCTTCAGCAGCACGGCCGCACACCCCTCGCCGCGGCCGATCCCGTCGGCCGCCGTGGAGAACGGTTTGCACCGCCCGTCCGCGGCGAGGGCCCCCGCCCGCCGGAACGCGACGGTGACCGCGGGGGAGAGCAGCAGGTTGACACCGGCGGCGATCGCCGTGTCGCACTCGCCGGTGCGCAGGCTGACGCAGGCGTGATGCACGGCGACCAGCGACGAGGAGCACGCCGTGTCGACGGCCATGCTCGGCCCCCGCGTGTCCAGCACGTACGCCAGGCGTCCCGCGGTCACGCTCAACGCACCGCCGGCCGGCGCCCACGGGTCGACGGCGGCCGGGTCGGCGCCGGTGAGCACGCCGTACTCCGGGGCGCAGACACCGACGAAGACACCGGTGGCGGTGCCGGCCAGCGACGCGGCAGGCACCGCGGCGTGGTCGAGGGTCTCGTGGACGACCTCCAGGAGGATCCGCTGCTGCGGGTCCATCACCAGGGCCTCGCGCGGCGTGACGCGGAAGAAGTCCGCGTCGAACCCGGCGATGTCGTCCAGGTACCCGCCGTACGGGGACGCGTCGGCGGGCGGGAAGGCGGTGAAGTCGCGCCACCGGTCCTCGGGGACCCGCCGGATCGCGTCGACGCCGTCGCCCAGCAGCCGCCAGAAGTCGTCCGGTCCGTGCACCCCGCCGGGCAGCCGGCAGCCGACGCCGACGACCGCGACCGGCTCGTCGGACACGGGGGAGACCGTCGACGCCGGCGGAGCGTCCGCCCCCGTCCGGCGACCGTCCGTCGCCCCGCTGAGACGCGCCACCAGGCCGTCCGCCGTGGTCGCCTCCCACAGCAGCGTCGCCGGCACCTCGCGGCCCGTCGCCCGCGCCAGTTCGCCGGCCAGGGCGACCGCGTCCCGCGAGGACATGCCGAGGTCGGCCAGCGGCCGGTCCATCGGGACGTCCTCGGCGGCCGCACCGGTCCAGGCGGCGACCCGTCCCGCGATCAGACGGCGCAGCGCGCTCTCGTCGCCGGGCCTCACGCGGCGGTCCCCGTCCCGTAGGCGCCCTCCAGATAGCGCGCGCGGGTCAGCGCGCGCGACACCTTGCCGCTGGAGGTGCGCGGCACCGTGCCGGGCGCGACCACGACGACGTCGGCGAGCCGCAGCCCGTGCCGCGTGGAGACCGCCGCCCGCACCGCCCGGACGAGGCCGGGCAGGTCGAGGTCCGCGAGGCTCGTGCCGCGCACGTGCTCGGCGACCACGACCGCCCCCTCGCCCGATCCGCCCGGCACCGCGAACGCGGCGAGCCGGTCGCGCCGCACCGCGCGGTGCGCCTCCTGCGCCGTCGCCTCCACGTCCTGCGGGTAGTGGTTGCGGCCGTCGACCACGATGAGGTCCTTCAGCCGGCCGGTGACGACCAGCTGCCCCTCCAGGACTGTCCCCAGGTCGCCGGTGCGCAGCCAGCCCCCGGGGCCGTCCGCGGTGTCGGAGAACGCGGCGCCGAAGACGCGCCGGGTCTGCCCCTCCTGGTTCCAGTAGCCCCGCCCCACGTTGGGACCCCGCACCCAGATCTCCCCGACCTCCCCCTCGGACAGGGCGGCACGGGACACCGGATCGGCGATGCGGACCTGCTGGCCCGCCGGAGTGCCGCAGCCCGCCAGCAGCACGGACCGGGGATCGTCGGGCCGTACCGGCAGCGCCTTGCCGGCGGCGAGGGCGTCGCGGTCGAGCGCGAACCGGGCGAGCGGCTCCCAGGGACGGCCGGCGCTGACGAAGACCGTGGCCTCGGCCAGCCCGTACGACGGACAGTGCGCCCCCGGCGCGAGCCCGCGGCCGGCGAAGGCCGCGTGGAACCGGTCGGCCGTGGCCGGGCGGACCGGCTCGCTGCCGTTGATCAGCGCGAGGACGCCGTCCAGCCTCAGTTCCGCCCGCTGCGCCTCGGTGACGGCCGAGACGCAGTAGTCGTAGGCGAAGTTGGGCGCGGCGCTCACCGCGCGCGGATGCGCCCCGAGCAGCCGCAGCCAGCGCACCGGCTCGTGCAGGAACGCGATCGGGTCCATGAGCACCGACAGCGTCCCGCCCACGACCGGGGCGGCGACGCTCAGCACGAGCCCCATGTCGTGGTAGAGCGGCAGCCAGCCCACACAGGTCACCGGACGCTCGTCGGCGCCGTAGGCGGTCAGCGCCTGACGGGCGTTGGCGACGACGTTGGCGTGGGTGATCTCCACGCCGGCCGGGGTCCGGGTCGAACCGGAGGTGTACTGGAGGTAGGCGACCGCCGCGTCGTCCACGGGGGCCGGCTCCCGGCCGTCGGCGGCCGAGTCGGGCACCTGATCGGCCACGACGAGCCGCGCCGGAGTGCCTTCGCCCGCGCCGAACTCCCGTACCTCGTCGACCGCCCGACCCGTCGTCACGAGCACCGCCGGACGCGCGTCCGCCAGGACGGCCGACAGCCGGTCCGCGTGTCCGGGCAGGCCGGGCGGGTACAACGGCACGGCGACCAGCCCGGCGAACAGCGCGGCGAGGAAGGCGGTGACGTAGTCCGTGCCCTGCGGGCACAGCAGCGCGACCCGGTCCCCGGGCTCGGCCTCGTCGGCGAGCCGGGCGGCCAGAGCCCGTACCCGCAGGTCCAGGCGGCGCCAGGTCAGGGTGCGGTGCACGCCTCGCGCGTGTGGAGCCGGATGGTCGACGAAGGTGAACGCCCGTCGGTCCGGGGCGTGTTCGGCCCAGTACCGCACGTACTCCGGCAGACTCCGGAACGCGGGCGCGAGCGGGGGACGGCGGGTGTCCATCGGGAAGACGGCTCCTCACATCGCGGGATCGACTGGCGGGGCGGGGCGGGGCGGGTCACAGCGGGATGTTGCCGTGCCGGCGCTGCGGCATCGGGGCGCGCTTGCCGCGCAGCACGCGCAGGGCACGGCTGACGTGGGCGCGGGTGTCGCGCGGGGCGATGACCGCGTCGACGTATCCGCGCTCGGCGGCGGGATACGGCGTCCCGTGCGTGCTCTCGTACGCGGCGACGAGACGCGCCCGCAACGCCTTCGGGTCGTCGGCGGCGGCCAGTTCACGCCGGTGCAGGACGCCGACGGCGCCCTCGGCGCCCATGACCGCGATGCGGGCGGTGGGCCAGGCGAGGTTGATGTCGGCGCCGAGGTGCTTGGAGCCCATCACGGCGTATCCGCCGCCGTACGCCTTGCGCACCACCACGGTGACCTTCGGGACGGTCGCCTCGGCGTAGGCGTAAAGCAGTTTGGCACCGCGCCGGATGATCCCGGCCTGCTCCTGGCGGACGCCGGAGAGGTATCCGGGGACGTCGGCGAAGGTCAGCAGGGGGAGGCCGAACGCGTCGCAGAACCGCACGAAGCGCGCCGCCTTCTCGGAGGCGTCGATGTCGAGGACGCCCGCCGCGTGCAGCGGCTGGTTGGCGACGACCCCGACGGGGGCGCCCTCGACGAGGGCCAGCGCGCAGATGATGTTGGGGGCGAACAGCTCCTGTACCTCCAGCAGTTCGCCGTCGTCGACGACCCCGCGCAGGATGTCGCGCATGTCGTAGGCCTGCCCGAGCCGGTTCGGGACGGCCTCGTCGAGCCGCGCGCCGGCGGGGGCGGGGGCCGGCGCGTACTGCGGGGGTCGTTCGAGGTTGTTGGCCGGCAGGTACGACAACAGGTCGCGCACGGTGTCCAGGGCGTCCACCTCGTCCGCGGCGAGGAAGTGGGCGTTGCCGTTCACGGTGTTGCTGGTGCGGGCGCCGCCCAGGTTCTCCGCGCTGGTGCGTTCACCGGTCACCGCCTCGATCACGTCGGGCCCGGTGACAAACATGTGCGAGGCGCCGTCCACCATCACGGTGAAGTCGGTGATGGCCGGCGAGTACGCGGCCCCGCCGGCGCACGGTCCGAGGACGACCGAGATCTGCGGGATCACCCCGGACGCCATGACGTTGCGGCGCACCAGCTCGGCGTACAGGGCGAGCGAGGCGACGCCTTCCTGGATGCGGGCGCCGCCCCCGTCGTTGAGGCCGATGACCGGGCACCCGGTCTTCAGGGCGAGGTCCATCAGGGCGACGGTCTTCTCCCCGAAGGCCTCGCCCATGCTGCCCCCGAAGACCGGGGGGTCCTGGGCGAACACACAGACCGGGCGTCCGTCGATGGTGCCGTGCCCGGTGACCACCCCGTCGCCGTAGGGCCGCCGGGTGTCGTCCCCGGTGGCCCTGCCCCGGACGAACAGCCCGGTCTCGGTGAACGAGCCCGCGTCGAGCAGCAGGTCGATCCGTTCCCGGGCGCCGAACTCCCCCCGCCGTCTCGGTCCGCCCGGGGTCACCGCCCGCGCCCAACGACTCTCCAGGTCGGCGAGGCGTCCGACGGTGCCGTCGGCCCCACGCGTCGCCGTCTCTTCCCTCGTCAGGGATGTTGTCGCCTCTCGCGTCACAGCCACCTCCGAAAGTGGCTTCGAATATGGCAGCGGGACGACGGAGGGCCGAGGGGATCACCGGACTTGTGGGCGAGGTGAGTCCCGTGGGGAGCGGGTTGGTGCGTGGGTGACAAGAAGCGACCCGGCGGGGGCGCGCCCGCCCGCCGGGTCAGGTGCGCGGGGGTGTCTCGTCGATCACGGTCCAGCGCTGGTTGGCGTGGGACGTGGGCGTCCAGGCCGTCACCCGGGAGCCGTCGGCCGTGGCGTGCCCGGCGACGTCGAGCAGCCGGCCGGTGGCGGCGTTGACGAACGTCCAGGTGCCGTCGCCCGTCGTCGACATGATCCACTGGGCTTCCGCGGGCACCGGGCCGGTGCCGGGGTCCTCGAGGACCGCGCCGCCGTCCCGTACCGCCAGCCGCTTCCCGCTCGCCGTGTTGAGCAGGGTGTGGCGTTCACGGTTGGTGTTCCCGCGGGTCAGCCTGCACACGGACCACGACTGGTCCGCGGCGGCGGCGTCGGAGGTGCGGATGACGATGCCGCCGCCGTCGGCGGACGGCGCCAGCGACCTGCCGCTGCCCACCCCCTGGAGCCGGTAGCGGTGCCCCGGCCGGACGAGCGCGGCGTCCCGGGCGGCCCCACTGACACCGGTGACGGCGAACGTCGTCACGGACTTCGCGGGGACGGTGAGCGTGGCGGACCGGCCGGTCACCTTCACGGGCTCGCCCCGCACCAGGGCTCCGGCGGCGCTGGTCACCACGGGAGTGACGGTGGCCCCGGGCGCGACCCGGCCGAAGCGGGAGAGGTCCAGGGTCACCGCGCGCGGCGCGGTGCCGTCGTTGACGTGGACCACCGTGGCGCCGGAGCCGCCCTTCTTCACGGCAGCCACGCCGGAGGGGTCGTCGGACAGGACGAAGCGGTCCCCGGGACGGATGTAGTGCGTGAAGTTGCGGATGGTGTGGAACTTGCTGTTGGTCCTGACCGGGCAGGTCTCCAGGGTGTCGCCCGCCGTGCAGTCGAACGGGACGTGGATGCTGCCCCAGTTCTTCCCGGCGGCGGCCTGGGGGTTGGCGTCCTCCACGGGCTGCCAGAACACCCAGGCGGACGGCTCGAGTTCGCGCAGGTCGCCCACCATGCGGGTGGCGATCCCGAGTCCCGGTTCCATGCCGGTGAAGTCGGTGCCGGTGCCCCAGGTGCCCTCGACCTCGCTCATCCACAGCTTCTTGCCCGCGCCCTTGGCGCCGTCGCGGGCGCTGGTGCGCTGGGCCGTGCCGTAGGTGTGCACGTTGAGCTGGTCCACGGCGGCGCGCGCCGACGCGTCGTAGGCGTTCCAGTTGTCGGTGAAGATCTTCGGGTTGGTCTCGTCCATCGCGGAGACCGTGGCCCGGGTGCGGCTGTCGTCGAGGGCGCGTCGCAGAGCGAGGACCACCTTCTGCTGGAGTGCCGGTCCGGCGTGGGCGCCTTCCTGGCGTCCGCCCGTGGGCTGTCCGTCCGCCCCGAGTTTCGTCCCCCAGTAGTTGGTGTTGGGCTCGTTGAGCGGGGCGATGGTGTCGAACCGGATGTGGTGGTCCTTCTCCAGGTGTTCGGTGACCTTCACCAGGTAGGTGGCGAAGTCGTCGACCCGGTCCGCGCGGATCTGGTCGGTGTTCGCGTCGAAGCCGCCGGAGACGTATCCACTGACCGTCTGGAACCACGGGGGCGAGTTGCTGAACGCCTCCCAGCGGGTCACCCGGCCCTTGATCTGGTCGACCCACCAGCGCTGGCCCGCGTCGGCCGCCCAGTTCCAGTGGTCGGGGTCGTCGGGGTCCCACCAATCGGTGTCCTCGCGGGTGGTGCCCTCGGGGGCCTTCCAGAACCCGTCCATGGTGGCGCCGGTCTTCATGTAGTCCTTGCGCACATCGGGGGCGTTGCCGCCGCCGATGTTGTAGCGCGCGATGTTCAGCCGCAGTCCGTCCCGGCCGAACAGCATGTCCACGAGCTTCCTGCGGATGGGGTCGGGGTAGCCGCCGGTCGCGTTGGCGAACCAGACCAGGCTCGTTCCCCACCCTTCGAACGCCTGCTGCCGGTAGGAGGGATCGATGCGCACCGTCACCGCGTCCACCGCCTCGGCGGGGGGCGGGTCGGCGGCGCGGACGGGCGGGGCGGTGACCAGTCCCGCTCCGAGGAGCGGGAGCACGGCGAGCGCCACGGCTCGGGCCGTGGGACGTCTGCGGGGCATGGTGGTTCCTTCGTGGCTTGGGGGTGACACGGAGGTCTTCCGTTCCGGGCCGGCCCGACGACCAGAGCGAACAGAAGTGAGCAGAATCAGTCGGGCTGAAGGGATGCTTGACGACAGTAATGAACACGTCAAGACAGCGTGCGCGGTTCTGCGGGGCGCACGCTCCCTTGCGTGGCGGCCGCCCTGGCCGGGGCGATCAAGGCGTCGGTCCTGGACAGCGTCGTCGCCGGCACGTCGGGCGCCGGCTTCGAACTGACCGTGCTCACCGCCGTGCTCCTGGGCGGCGTCGCCCTCACCGGCGGCACCGGCTCGGTCCTCGGCGTCCTGCTCGGCGTGCTCTTCCTCGGAGCCCTGCAGAACGGTCTGACCCTGCTCGACGTGCCGACCTTCTGGCAGCAGATGGCCCAGGGCACCGCCCTGGTGGCCGGTGCGGCGCTGGCGTACTACGCACCCCGCGCCGCGCGTTGACGTGTCCCCTCCGACCGGACGTCTCCGATCGCGCCTCCCCCCTCTCCCGCCGCCCGTCCCGTGGACTGTCCGCACACGCGTGCACTGCCTGAAAGAGGTTCCATGAGCCCAACCGCTCCCACCCTGATCCTGACCGGCGGTCAGGTCCTCACCCTCGACCCGGGCTTCACCGTCACCGAAGGCGTGGCCGTGCGCGGCCGTGACATCCTCGCCACCGGCGGCGACGCGGAGATGCGCGCACTGGCCGGCCGGGACACCCGGATCGTCGAACTGCGCGGCCGGACCGTGCTGCCCGGTATCAACGACTCGCACCTGCACGGGGCCGCGTACGGCATGACGAAGCCGCCCTTCGCGCTCGGCGTCGGCCATCCCGCCGTGGGGTCGATCGCCGACATCGCCGCCGTGGTCGCGGAGGCGGCGCGCGCGGCCCGCCCGGGGGAGTGGATCGTCGGGCTCGGCTGGGACCCCGGCTACCTCGCCGAGTGCCTCGCCGACCCCGGCCGGTTCCCCCACCGCCGCGACCTCGACGCGAGCGCCCCCGACAACCCGGTCTGCCTGACCGACTTCTCCTCCCACATGGTGTGGGCCAACACCCAGGCGCTGCGCCGGTGCGGCGTCGACACGAGCACCGCGCCCCCGCCGGGAGGCGTCATCGACACCGGCCCCGACGGGCAGCCCACCGGCATCCTGCGCGAGGCCGCCCAGCAGCTCGTCCAGGCCGCCCTGCCCTCCCCGACCGTCGCCCAGCGCCGACAGGCCATCCGGAGCGTCATCCGGGAACTGCACTCCCGGGGCATCACCAGCTACACCGAGCCCGGTCTCGGCCCCGGCGGCGCCGGCACCCTGTTCGGTGGTCTGAGCACCGACAACTGGACCGCGTACGCCGAACTCGCGGAGGCCGGGGAGCTCGACGCCCGGGTCAGCGTGCTGCTGCTCCCCGCCCCCATGGGCGGCTCGGCCGACGACGTGCGCGCGGGCCTGGCCGAACTGCGCCGCCCCGAGTCCGCCGACCCCCGGCTGCTGCGGGCCGTCGGCGTCAAGATCTTCGCCGACGGGGTGCCCCCGAACCGCACGGCGTGGATGAGCGAGCCCTACTCCGGGGGCGGGCACGGGTCCCTGTGCGTGCAGGGCGACACCCCCGCCCTCCAGGTCGACGAACTGCGCGAGATGATCCGCACGGCGCACGAGGCCGGCTTCCAGCTCGGCGTGCACGTCACCGGCGACCGGGCCATCGACACCGTCGTGGACGCCTTCGTCGCGGCGAACGCGGCCGTGCCGCGCCCCGACGCCCGGCACTACGTCATCCACGGCGACTTCATCGGCCCCGGCAGCCTCGCCCGGCTCGCCGCCCACGGCTACGGCGTCAACATGAACCCCGCCATCAAGTGGACCGTCTCCGACCTCATGGACGAGGTCGTCGGCCCCGAACGCTCCGCCTACCAGTGGCCGGTGCGCTCCGCGATCGAGGCGGGCGTCCGCGTCTGCGCCAGCTCCGACGCGCCCATCACCGAGCCCGACTGGCGGCAGGGCGTCGCCGCGATGATGCTGCGCGAGTCCAAGGCCAGCGGCAGGACCAGCGGCCCCGACCAGTGCGTCACGCTCGCCGAGGCCCTGCGCGCCTACACGTCGACGCCGGCCTGGCAGGACTTCGCCGACGACTGGAAGGGCACCGTCGAGCCCGGCAGGACGGCGGACCTGTGCGTCCTGGACCGTCCGCTGCTCGACCTCGACCCGCACGACATCCCGGGCGTCCGGGTCGACCTCACGGTGTTCGACGGACGCGTGGTCTTCGAACGCCGAACGGACCCACTCCGGTAAGGAACCGACATGCCCCCCTCTCCCCGCATGCTGCTCGTCCTCAGCGAGAACTGGACCCTGACCGGCGGCCGGGCGGACCTGCCCGCCGCGGTGCGCTGGGCCCGCGAGGCCGAGGACGCCGGCTTCGACGCGGTCATGGTCAGCGAACACGTCGTCCTCGGCCCGGACGCGGCGGCAGCCGGCGTCATGGGCAACCCCCGCGACTACGCCCTGCCCGGCAACCAGGACCCGTTCACCCCGTGGCCGAACTCGCTGCTGCTGCTCGCGGCCATCGCCTCGGTGACCGAGCGGCTGCGGCTGGCCGCGGCAGCGGTCCTCGCCCCGTTGCGCCACCCGCTGCTCATGGCCCGGGAACTGGGCACCCTCGACCTGATCAGTGAGGGACGGCTGGTGGTGCAGCCCACGGTCAGCTGGAGCAGGGACGAGTACGACGCGCTGGGCGTGCCGTTCGACCGGCGGGGGAAGCTGCTGGACGAACACCTGAGCGTGTGGGTGAAGGCGTGGGGGCCGTCCCCCCTCTCCCACGACGGCGAGCACTACCCCTTCCGGGACGTGTACGTCGAACCCAAGGCGTACCGCCCCGGGGGTCCACGGCTGTGGTTCGGCGGACAGTGACTGCACGGGCCCGTCCTGCGCCGGCTGGTGCGGTACGGGCACGGCTTCCACCCGCTGGGCCGGCCCACCGCGCGGGACCTGCGGACGCTGAAGGAGGCCATGACCGAGGCCGGCCGCGACATCGCGGAACTGGAGATGGTCGGCGGCACCCGGGCGGTCTTCCCCGACGCCCGCGCACCGGCCGACCTCGGTGCCGCGCTGGCGTCCCTCCCCGAGCAGCTCGAGCAGGGGTTCACCACGTTCTGCGTCAAACCGAACCAGTTCATCGACGATCCCCAGGGCGTGAGCGCGTTCTGCCGCGAGGTCGTGCGGAGGGTGGAGGCGATGACGGCCTGACGCCGGCCGGGGCGGCGCCGGAGCGCCGCTCCCGGAGGTGGATCACCTCCGCCGTGCGGCTGTCACGCTCAGCGCACGTATTCGACGACCTGCATCATGCCCTGATCCTCGTGCTGGAGCTGGTGGCAGTGCAGCATCGACCGGCCCACGTGGTCCTCGGCCCGCAGACGGAAGGTGACCGTGCCGCGCGGCGGAAGGCCGACGGTGTCCTGCCAGAGGGGGGTGGCCAGCCGGCGGCCGTTGACGGCGGTGACCAGGAAGTGGTTGGTGTGCAGGTGGAAGGGGTGGTTGGCGTGGCTGTGGGACTGGTTGGCGACGGTCCACTCCTCCACCTCGCCCAGGCGGACGCGGTGGTTGACGTGGTCGGGCGCGAAGCGCCCCCAGGAGGGGTCCCGCCGGCCCGCCGTGACGTCGGCGTGCGGTGTCTCGCCGTCGCCGAGGATTCGGTAGGCGTTGGGGAAGTCGCCCGGGAAGACGTTGCTGTAACTGCGGAAGGCCAGGTGACGGGTGCGAGTGGGCGAGGGCAGGGAGGTGGGCCGTCCCGGCAGGCCGGTGGGCAGGGACATCCTGCGGGCGGCGCCGGTGACGATCAGCGTCATCAGGGGCCGGTCGACGCCGTCGGTGATCAGCTCGTAGGTGCCGGGCCGGCCGCCGCGGACCAGCACGTCGGCCCGTCCGCCCATGGGCAGCGACACCGAGGTGGAGGCCACGGGTGACATGAGGGTGATGCCGTCGCGCGCGATCTCGTGCAGCGTGTGCCCGTCCAGCCGCAGCGCGAGCGCGGTGAGTGCTCCGGCGTGGACGATCCTCCACCGCTGGACCTCTCCGGGCGCGATGGTGAGGGTGGGGTTCCTCACCCCGTTGACCAGGAAGGTCGGGGCGATGCCCTCGTAGACGCCGTCCGACGTCAGGTCCGGGACCCGTCCGCCGTGCAGCCGGAGTTCGTTGACGCACAGGACGACCTCCCGGGCGGCGGCGACCTCCGGGACCTCGTCGATGTCGCCCTCGACGATGATCACGCCCGCCATGCCGTTCAGCACCTGTGTCGCGGTGGACCCGTGATGGTGGGGGTGGTACCAGTACGTGCCGGCCGGGTGGTCGTCCGGGACGGCGATGCTGCTGCGGTGGGTGGTGGTCCGCCCCGGTGTCCCGGCGGGGTCGAAGGAGCGGAAGACGTTGTCCCCCTCGCCCGTGGGGTCGACGTGCATGCCGTGCGTGTGCAGGTTGAGGGTGTTGAAGCGGTGCGGGACGTTGACGTCGTCGTGCGGCGCCGCCGGGTTGGGTGGCAGCGCGTTGACGTGGGTGATGTCGAGCCGGCCGCCCGGGCGCACCCGCAGCGTCGGCCCGGGGACCGCCCCTTCGTAGGTGCGGGTGCGGACGCTGCCGATCCCGGGGATCTCCTGGTCGGTGAAGCCGACCGTCAGCCGGGTGGAGAGCCGGCCCGTACGTGAGGACGCCGTGCGCGCGGCCGGCTGGGGGAAGCCGTCGGTGTCCGCCGGGTGGGCCACTGCGTGCGGGCCCGCGGCCGTCGCGGCCGAGACCGCTGCCGCGGCACCCGGCAGGCTCTTCAGCACGCTGCGTCGGGACAGTGGGGTCACAGAGGGCCTCCAGGGGCGAACGGACGGTCGACTCCGCCCGGCGAGCCGAAGTGCAAAAAGGGGCAAATGGGATGAAAGGTGATTGCAGCTTAAGGTGGGTATCACGGCTCCCCGGCGTGCGACGCGGCCTCACGACCCACTGCGGGCGCTGGGTCGGCGGTGAAGAGGCAGGCAGGAGTGGCGGAGAGACGGGTGCGGCCGCCGTGCAGCGTCCCGCTCGTCGCGCGGGGCGCTGCGGCGGCCGTGACGGAGGTGCGCCGATGGAGGGCTGCGACGAGGGCGGGCGGGCGATGCTCACAGGTCTGCTGGACGCCAGTCACCTCATGCCCGTAGAGCTGCTGCCGGCGAAGGTCCACGCGTGCGCGCTCACGGCGGGCTTCAGCGAGGTGCTGATCTACCTGGCGGACCTGCAACGCGGCACCCTGTGTCTGCTCGTGGGGGAAGGGGTCGCCGCGGACGGGCACGAGCGGGAGCTGCCGGTGGAGGGAACGGTCGCCGGGCGGGCCTTCCAGTACGGCGACGTGCTGCCCGCCGCCTCGGCGGGTGCCGGTGTCTTCGAGTGGTGGGTGCCGCTCCTGGACGGCACGGAACGGATCGGGCTGCTGCGGGTGACCTCCGACCGCAACGACGTCCGCGGCCGGCAGGACATGGAGGCGCTCGCCGCGCTCGTGGCCCTGATCCTCGTCAGCAAGCGGGGGACCAGCGACGCACTGGCCAAGCTGGTGCGCTCGCAACCGATGAGCATCGCCGCGGAGATGCAATGGAACCTCCTGCCGCCCCGCACCTACGCGGACGGGCGGGTGGCGATCTCCGCCTCACTGGAACCCGCCTACCAGATCAGCGGCGACGTGTTCGAGTACGCCGTCGACGGACCCCTGGTCCATCTGACGATCTTCGACGCGATGGGCCACGACACCGCCGCCGGCCTCTCCGCGGCGCTGGCCCTCGGAGCGTGCCGCAACGCCCGCCGGCAGGGCTCCGACCTCGTCGGCAAGGGGGAGGCCGTCGAAGCCGCCCTCCTCGAGCAGTACGGCCGCCGGCGCTACGTCACCGGCATCCTCGCCACCCTCGACACCCGGACCGGCGTGCTGCACTGGGTGAACCGCGGCCACCACCCGCCGATCGTCATCCGCGACAACCGCTGGACCACCCACCTCGCCTGCCCGCCCGCCCACCCCATGGGTACCGACCTGGGGCTGCCGAGCCATGTGTGCCGCGAGCACCTCCAGCCCGGTGACCGCATCGTGCTGTACACCGACGGCATCACCGAGGCCCGCCGCCCCGGCGGCCCCGAGTTCGGACTGGACCGCTTCGTCGACTTCCTCATCCGCCGCCACGCGGACGGCCTGCCCGTCCCCGAGACGCTGCGCCGCCTCATCCACACGGTCCTCGAGTACCACGACGGCCACCTCCAGGACGACGCCACCGTCCTGCTGTGCGAATGGCTCGGCCCGCACCTGGAGCCGGTCGAGGCGGCAGCCGACCTGGCCGGGCTGCGCTCCCGGCGGCACGGCGACGAGGCCGAGCCGCGACCGCGCTGAGCGCTGCCCGGAACGCCTCGAAGGTGTGAACCGGCGGCGATCCCCGTCCCTCGCCGCTCCCCGGCCAGCACACTGCCAGGTACACGTCCGGGCCCGTGCCCTGCGGGGGTGTCCCGCCGTGCGTGCCGCAGCGCACGGCGGGACACCGCCGACAGGCACGGCGGCAGAGGGGAGAAGGGTGGCGCCGCGGCGGACTGCGCTCGGAGACAGGGCTCGCTACTGGTTCGACAGCACGCTGGCACGCGGCGTCTCCGCCCTCGTGGGCTGGCTGGCCCTGCTGTGCCTGGTCGTCGTCGTCCCGGCCAGCGCGGTCCTGGTGTGGACCGACCCGGACGCGCCGGCGTCGCCCGCGGACAGACTGGCGGCGGTGTGGCACCTCACCGGCGAGACGCTGCGCCTGGGCGGCGCCACGGGAACCCCGCTGCGGGTGGTGCTGTCGGTCCTGCTCGCCCTCGTCGCCCTGCTGTACGTCTCCACGCTCGTCGGGCTCATCACGACCGCTCTGACGGAGCGACTCACCGCCCTGCGCCGGGGCCGCTCCACCGTCCTCGAACAGGGCCACGCCGTGGTGCTGGGCTGGTCCGAGCAGGTCTTCACGGTCGTGGGTGAACTGGTGGCCGCCAACGCCAACCAGCGGAACGCGGCGGTGGCGGTGCTGGCCGACCGGGACAAGACGGCGATGGAGGAGGCACTGGCCACGAAGGTGGGGCCCCTCGGCCGCACCCGGTTGATCTGCCGCAGCGGCCCCACCACCGATCCCGCGGTGCTCTCCCTGACCAACCCGGCCGAGGCCGGTGTCGTGCTGGTCCTCCCCCAGGACGAACCCGGCGCCGACGCCCAGGTGGTCAAGACGCTGCTCGCCTTCCGGGCCGCGCTGCCCGACGGCGTGACGGGCCCGCCCGTCGTCGCCGCCGTACGGGACGACCGGTACCGGCTCGCGGCCTCCCTCGCCGCCGGACCGGGCGGCATCGTCCTGGAGAGCGACACCATCACCGCCGCACTGATCGTCCAGGCCGCCCGCCGCCCCGGACTCTCCCTCGTGCACCGCGAACTCCTCGACTTCGCCGGGGACGAGTTCTACCTCATCAGCGAACCGTCCCTCACCGGACGCCCGTTCGGCGACGCGCTGCTGTCCTACCCGACGTCCAGCGTCGTCGGACTGATGCGCGAAGACGTTCCCCTGCTCAGCCCGCCCCCGCACACCCCGATCGGTCCGGACGACCTGCTCGTCGTCATCCGCCACGACGACGACACCGTCCACCCGGAGGACTGCTCCCACCTGGTCGAGGAGGAGCTGACGACGTCCGCACGGCCGGCGTCCGCGCGACCGGAACGGGTGCTCCTGCTCGGCTGGAACCGCCGGGCGTCCCTCATCGTCGACCGGCTGCGCCGCTGCGCCCGGCCCGGCTCGACCGTCGACGTGATGGCCGAGGCGAAAGAGGCCACGCTCCGCCAGGTGGACGACGGCGGCGCCGGCACCGGGCTGACCCTGACGCCCCACCAGGGTGACGTGACGCGCCCCGAGACCCTGCGCCGCCTGGACATCGCCTCGTACGACAGTGTGATCGTGCTCGGCCGGGACCCCGCCCCGGGCGAACCGTCGGACGCCCCCGACGACCGCACCCTCGTCACCCTCCTGCTGCTGCAGCAGATGGAGGAGGCCACCGGACGCGAACTGCCGGTGGTCACCGAACTGGTCGACGACCGCAACCGGGCGCTGGCCCCGATCAGCCCGGGCGCCGACGTGATCATCAGCGGCAAGCTCATCGGTCTGCTGATGGCGCAGATCTCGCAGAACCGGCACCTGGCGGCGGTGTTCGAGGAACTGTTCTCCGCCGAGGGCAACGGCGTCCACCTGAGGCCGGCCACCGACTACGTCCTGCCGGGCCGTGAGACACCCTTCGCCACGGTCGTGGCCGCAGCGCGTCAGCGCGGTGAATGCGCCATCGGCTACCGCAGCCACGACGACGCGTCGAACGGCCCCGCCCACGGGCTGCGCGTCAACCCGCCCAAGAGCGAGCGCCGCCGCTGGGGCGACCGGGACGAAGTGGTCGTCGTCGGCACGGACTGACCGGAGGTCCCCGGCCGGGGCGGGCGCGCCGTACGTCTGAATCGCATGCGGCCGGGGAGACGGTATCCCGGGACCCGCGACCGGCAGGTGCCCCGGCGGGCCCGCCGCCGGACCGAGGTGCGAGGAGAGACGCAGACCATGGGGACGGTCGTACACGTGCCGCAGACGCGGGACATGATCGGGGAGGAACTCTCCGGTGACGAGGCCTTCACCGCGTTGCGCCGCTACGGAGGTGTACGGCTGCTGACCGACGCGTTCTCGCGGTTCCGGTACGCGGACGGCTTCACCCACGCACGCGCCCTCGGCTTCCAGTTCGTGCTGGGCATGGTGCCGTTCACGATCGCCCTGGTCGGCGTGGCCACGGCCGCGCACACGGAGAGCGTCGGGCGGATCATCGAGCTGACCCTGGGCCGGATCGTGCCGGGCGCCAGCTCGGACGTCGTCGAGGAGGCGCTGACCGGAACCCGCCGCAGCGCCGACTCCGACGTCTGGGGCACCGTCGCGCTGTGGCTCGGTCTCGCCTTCTCGGCCCTCAACCTGGCCTCGGCCATGGGGCAGGTGGAACGGGGCGCCAACCGGATCTACGGCATCGAACGCGACCGGCCCTTCCCGCGGAAGTACGGCCGCGCCCTGCTGCTCGCCTTCGCCGCGGGCGTGCCGATGGTGCTGGGCTTCCTCGTCCTGGTGGCGGGCGAGGCGGTGGGGGAGTCCACGGCCGAGGCCTTCGGCTGGTCCGGGGCCCCGACCTGGTGGGGAGTCCTTCGGATCCCGCTGGGCACGGTCCTCGCCTGGGTCGCCTCCGCCGTCGTCTTCCGCTGGTCGCCGCGGCGCGACCAGCCCGGGTACACGTGGCTGGCGTTCGGTTCGGCCGTCCATCTGGTGCTGTGGGTCGGCGCCACCTGGCTGCTGACGCTGTACGTCGCCGAGAGCGGTTCCTTCGGTGCCGTGTACGGGCCTCTCACGGCGTTCGTGGCGCTCCTGCTGTGGGCCAACCTGACGGGTGTCGCCCTGTTCCTCGGCATCGCCTTCGCCGCCCAGCTGGAAGCGGCACGCGCCGGTCTGTCCACCGCCGTACACCCGGACCCCGGGCCCGGCCCGTGACCGACCTGCCCGGACCGGATCACGGGACTGCCCGATCCGCGCGCCCGGTCGCAGGACTTCGGGCCGGGACGGCGGCTGGTGCCCCGGGATCTCCCCGTCGCCGTCCCGTGCGCCGCCGCTGGCAGTTCACGTGTCCCGGTGCACCACCGTGATGTGACGCCGGACGCCGGGGTCGTCGAGTTCGTCGACCACGGCGACGGCCAGGTCCTCGGCGCTGATCCACGACCGGCCGTCGGCGGTGGTGAGCAGGGTGTCGGTGCCGCGCCGGTAGCGGCCGGTGCGCCGGCCGGGTTCGAGCAGGGCCGGCGGGCTCAGGTACACCCAGTCCGCCCCCGCGTGCGCCTGACAGGCCCGCAACTGGGCGACCCCCGCGACGGCGACCGCGCGGTACTCGGCGGGCACGTACCCGGGATCGTCGGCGACCAGCAGGTCCGGGGCGCCGGGGCTGCGCAGGGCACCCGCCCCGCCGACCACGAGGACACGCGTCCCGTGCCGGGCGGCGAAGTCCAGCACCGCACGGGTGGCACCGACGAGGAACTCCTGATCGGCAGGGAACGTCCGGACGGTCACCACGACGGCGTCCGGGGCGGGCCCGTGGGCGGCGGAGCCGGCGAGCGCCGCGTGCAGGGCGCGCGGATCGTGGGCGTCGACGGCGATCGGTGTCACGCCCGGGCCGTCGACCGCGGGCCTCCGGGACAGCGCGAGCATCCGGTGCCCGCGCGCCCCGGCCTCGGCGACCACTCGGCGGCCCACCATGCCGGTGGCGCCGAGCACGGCGATCGTCCTGCGGGACGCCTTCGCACGGCCCTCCACCGCACCGACCTCCTTCGAACCCGGTGTCATCGCACCGGCCGCCCGTGAGCCCGTCGTCGTCCCACCCGTCTCCCGTGAACCCGCAGACACCGCACCGGCCTCCATCGAACCCGTCGTCGTCCCACCGGCCTCCCGCGCATGCGTCGTCATCGCACCGGCCTCCCGCGCATGCGTCGTCATCGCACCCGTCCTCGAAGAACCCGTCGTCATCGGCCGTGCTCCTCGCACGGCGGCGGGTCTCCCGCGGTCCGGCCGCGGGAGAGAAGGCCGCGCAGCTCGGGGGAGGGGAACTGCGTGGCGAGCAACGCGGCCAGGGCCAGGACGAAACCGGCGGTCTGCGTCGTGCTCAGCGACTCGCCGAGTCCGGTGCCGACGAGGGTCGCGACCAGCGGGGACAGCAGCACCAGCGGGGCGGACGCGCCGACCGGGAGCCGCCCGATCCCGCGGAACCACAGTGTGTACGCGATCAGCCCGCCCATGCTGCCCAGCCACAGATAACCGCCGGCCGCCGCCGCGTCGATCCGCTGCGGTACTCCTTCGAGCGCCAGGGTGAGCGGGAGCAACAGCAGGCCGCCGGCCGTCAGTTGCCAGCCCGCCATGGTCAGGGGCCCCACCCCCGCCGGGCGGCCCCAGCGCTTGGTGAGGACGACCCCGCCGGCCATCGTGGCCGTACCGCCGAGACCCGCGAGCACCCCCACGGTGTCCAGCCGGGCCTCCGGTCCGAGCACGACGAGTCCGACACCGAGCACGCCGAGCGCGCCCCAGATCCACCGCCAGGCCGTCGGCCGGTCGCGCAGTACCGCGATGGCCAGCCCGGCGACCAGCAGCGGCTGGGTCGCGCCGAGGGTGGCGGCGACCCCGCCGGGCAGCCGTTCGGCTGCCAGGAACAGCAGGGGGAACAGCACGCCGATGTTGAGCACACCGAGGACGGCGGCCTTCCACCACCAGTCCCCGCGCGGCAGCACGCGGGCGAAAGCCAGCCCGACCAGGCCGGCGGGCAGGGCGCGCATCAACCCGGCGAACAGCGGATGCCCGGACGGGAGGAGTTCCGTGGTCACGGCGTACGTGGTGCCCCAGGTGGCCGGGGCGAGCGCGGTCAAGGCGACGGTCGCCACCCGGTGCGCGGCCGCGGTCCGCGGCACGGCCGGGGGCCGCTCGGTCAAGGTCTGCATGCCGGGCAGTCTCCGCCGAGCCGGGCCATGACTCCAAAGCATGGTTGCCATGCCAGCCATGAACGGAGACGATGATCACGTGGACCTGCAACAGATGCGCTACGCCGTCGCCCTGGCCGACACGCGCAACTTCACCCGTGCCGCCGAGCACTGCTCGGTCGTGCAGTCCTCGCTCAGCCACCGGATCGCCGGCCTGGAGCGCGAACTCGGGGTCCGGCTCTTCGCCCGCTCCAGCCGCCGCGTCGAACTGACCAGTGCCGGGGCGGCGTTCGTCGCCGGCGCCCGCGACTGTCTGGCCGCCGCCGACCGCGCGGTCGCCGACGCCGCCGCGGCGGCCGGCGTGGTCCGCGGCCGGCTCGCCGTCGGCGTGATCGTGACCGCGGCCGCCGTCGACGTCCCCGATCTGCTGATGCGGTACCGCGCCCGCTATCCGGAGGTCCGGGTCGTCCTGCGCTCCGGTCGCAGCGACGAGCTGGTGGCGGCGATCCGCGAGGGCGATCTGGACATCGCCTTCCTCGGCCTGCCGGAGGGCGAACGGCCGTCCGGGGTGGAGAGCGTCGTCCTCGACCACGACCGGCATGTGCTGGTGGTGCCGGCCGGGCACCGGCTCGCGGGCGCGACCCGGGTCACGCTGGAGGAGATCGCAGACGAGACCTTCGTGGACTTCATGGCCGGCACACCCGCCCGGGCCCAGTCCGACCAGGCGTTCACCGCGGCCGGGCTGGTCCGGGACGTCGCGTACGAGGCCGGGGTCGTCGAGCTGATGACCCGGCTGATCGCGCGGGGGCTGGGCGTCGCGCTGATGCCGTCGGCGTTCATCCGCCCGGTGGCCGGCGAGGATCCGGACTTGGCGCTGGTTCCCGTGGTCGACGGACCGCGCCGACTCGAGTACCTGGCGTGGAGCCGCTTCAACCCCAGCCCGGCCACCCGGGCCGTGCTCGGTGTCCTCGGGGTCACCTCACCCTGAGCGGCCCTCCCCGCGCCAGGCGGACATGTCGGACACTGGGCAGCAGGAGAGGGGAGGCCGACCGTGCTGACCGTAGTCCGTGAACAGCTGGGCCAGGCCCTGTTCCGTCGTGTCGCCGGACCCGACGGACCGGCGACGCGGGCCCGCATCCACCACACACCCGGACCACGGTGGTTCGGACCCGACCGCCCGATCCGCGCCGTCCACGGGGACGCCTCGATGTTCATCGGCGGGCTGAGTGCGCTGCTCCTGCAGTCCCTGCACCCGCTCGCCATGGCGGCGGTGGCCGGGCACTCCGGCTACCGGGGCGACCCGTGGGGCCGGCTCCAGCGCACCAGTACCTTTCTGGCCGTGACGACCTTCGGCACGGCCGAGGACGCCCAGCGGGCGGTCGACCACGTCCGGGGCATCCACGAACGCATTCGCGGGACGACGGCCGAGGGCGTGCCGTACCACGCGTCCGATCCGCACCTGCTCGGCTGGGTGCACGCCGCCGAGACGGACAGCTTCCTGCGCGCCCACGCACGCTACGGAGCGCGCCCGCTGGATGCCGCGGGCTACGACGCCTACGTCGCCGACACCGCCCGCGTCGCCGAGGCGCTCGGGGTGAGCGACCCCCCGCGCGACCGCCGCGAGCTGTCCCGGCGCCTGACCGCCTACCGGCCCGAACTGCGCGCCACCCCCGAGGCCCGGGCCGCCGCCCGGTTCCTGCTGCTCCAGCCTCCCCTGCCCCTCGCGGTACGGCCCTTCTACGGCGGACTGGCCGTGAACGCTGTCGCCCTGCTCCCGCCCTGGGCCCGCGGCATGCTGTGGCTGCCCCGGGTGCCGGTCGTCGAGGACCTCGCCGTACGCCCGACCGGCCAGGCCCTGACCCGGACGATCCGCTGGGCCATGAGCCCACCGCGGCAGTCGCGCGGCGGAGGTCAGTGAGCGCCCGCCGGCCGGGCCGCGGTCAGGACGCCGATCTTGTCGATGCGGTGCTCGGGATTGCCCTGGGCGTCCCGCCAGAAGTTGCCCGCCGCGTTGTCCTCCGGCGTGGCGCAGGTGGACAGCGTGATCATCGCCCGGGTGGGCTTCTCGCCCGGTGAGCCGGGAACGGCGGCCCGTTGCTCGGCGAGCGAGCGGGCGGAGCGGAAGGACGTCGTCCGGGTCTCGACGATGCGGTACTCGTAGGCGGTGTCGCCCGCCGTCACGAGGACCGTGTCACCCACCTCGAGGGCGGGCAGGTCGCGCAGCGGCCCGCCGGCGGAGAGCCGGTGTGCCGTCACCAGATAGTTGCCGACGTCCCCCGGACCCACGCCGCCCCGCTCCCCGTACGGGCTGGCGGCCACGCCGCGGTCCTGGATCCGCGTGCCGGCCCGGTCGTCGGTGGTCCCCTCGTAGGGGACGATGCGCAGGTCCGTCACCCGGATCCCCGGTATGTCGAGGTCGGCGGCCCTCGGCCGGGGTGCGGGAGTGGGGGCGGAGGGCGGAGCGGGTGCGGACGGTTCGGAGGCGGGCGGGGCGGGCGCCGGGGCGGCCACGGCGGATGCCGTTTTTTCGGCGGGGGCCTCCCCGTTCGGTGCGGCACAGCCCACGAGCGCGGCGACGGCCGCCGCGACGGCGGTGGCGGCGACGGCGGGGCGGGCGTGTCGGGCACGGTTCACGGGTTCTCCACGGCCTGACGACGAGAGTCTCTCCCAGCCGCAACGAAGAAACGGAGCATGGCATTCCAGATCCGGCCACCCCTCTCTTCCGGCCACCTCTCTTCCGGTCGCTCTCCGTCCCGGCCGCCTCCGCTCTCCGTCCCGGCCGCTCTCCCTCCGGGACGGTCCCTCCAGGCTTCCCCTCCGGGGGCTTCCCCTCACTACGGGATTTCCCTTAGGCCTCGCGCCGCGGGCCGGGGCGGATGACGAGCAGGGCGATGTCGTCCTCCGGCTCGGGCGCATGGCGGATCAGGGCGTCGGCCATGGCGTCCAGATCACCGGGATCGGTGCGCGACACCAGCGCGGCGAGCGCGTCGATCGCGTCGTCGAGGTCGACACCCGGCTGCTCGATGAGCCCGTCGGTGTACAGGACGAGGACACAGCCCGGTGGCAGGGGGAACTCGATGGCCGAGTAGTCCGCCTGTCGGTCGATGCCGAGGAGCAGGCCGGGCGGGGCGCGCAGCACGTCCGTGCGGCCCCCGGCGTGCCGCAGCAGGGCCGGCGGGTGGCCGGCGCTGGCCAGACAGGCGGTCCGGCGGCCGAGGTCCAGGTGCGCGTAGAGGCAACTGGCGAAACGGCCCGCATCCAGGTCGACGAGCAGACGGTTGGTCCCCTGCAGTACGTCGCCCGGGGGTGCTCCGACGGTCGCCTGACCGTGCACGGCGGTGCGCACCTGCCCCATCAGGGCCGCCGCATCGATGTCGTGGCCCTGGACGTCGCCGATGGCGGCGGCCACCGTCGCGTGGTCCAGGCGGATGAGGTCGTAGAAGTCACCGCCCACCTCCACCCCGAGGCCGGCCGGCCGGTAGCGGGCGGCGACCGTCAGGCCCTCGATCTCGGGCAGGTGCCCGGGCAGGAGCGCGGCCTGGAGCTGACGCGCCACGGTGTACTGGGTGTCGTACAGGCGGGCCCGCTCCAGGGCCTGGCCGACCAGTCCGGCCAGCGCCGTCAGCGCGGCGCGCTCGGTCGGCGGGAAACGCCGGGGCCGGTCGTAGGCGAGGACGAGCGCCCCCGTGGCGCGGCCCGAGGCGATCAACGGCAGGAACGCCCAGGAGACCTTGTCGTCCAGGTGGACCGCGTCGGGGTAGGCCGACCGCAGGTCGTCGAAGGTGGTGAAGAACTCCGGGTCGCAACTGGCCGTCACCCGCGCTGCGGGCATGTCCGCGGTGAGCGGCAGGCCGTCGAACGGGGCCATCAGCGCCGCGCTGTAGCCGTCATGGCGCAGGACCCGCAGTCGGCCGTCCTGTGCGGACATCAGGGCCATGGCGGTGGCGCCGAGTGCCGGCATCAGCTGGTCGGCGGCCTGACGGGCCACGTCCTGCACTCCGACGGCCTCGGTGAGCGTGGCGGCCAGGTGCATCAGGTGGTACAGGGTGCCGGCCCGCCCGGGGCTCGCGGCGGCGGGCTCGCCCGCCGCGGCGCCCTCGGGGGGAGCCGGCGACGGGCCCGGTGCGAACCGGTCGGCGGGGCCGCCGGGGGTGATCCGGACGCTGATGCCGGAAGGATCCGGGTAGAGCTCGAAGCACAGCCGGCTGCCTGGCGGGCGCACCGCCGTGAACGCGGTGGGCTGCTCACTGACCAGGGACGCCCGATAGCGGTCCTCGACCTCCGGAAGGTCCATCCACGGCAACGCCTCCCACGGCAGGGCGCCGAGCAGGCCGGCGGCGTCCGCACCGAGCAGGCGGGCCGCTTCGGGGGTGACGAAGGTGAAGCGGCCGCTGACGTCCAGCGCGCAGCACCCTCCGGGCAGCCGTGCGAGGAACGCGGCGAGCTCCTTCGCCTCGCCCGGGAGCCCGCGGGCGCCGGACGAGGGGTGCGGCAGGATCCGGGGCTCCTCCGTCGGGCGCAGTCCGCCGCTGTGCTCCGCCCGGCGCAGCAGCCGGCCCAGTCGGCGGGAGCCGGCGTCGATCGCCCGGCGCTCGCCCTCACGCAGCCGCGACGGGTGCACGGCCGGCCACAGCAGTACGAGGCCACCCGTGACCGTGCCGCCGTCCAGGAGGGGCGCGGCGGCCAGCGAGAAGGCGTAGGGCAGCACGAGGGAGACGCGGGGATAGCGGCGCGCCATGTCCTCCAAGCCGCCCACCCACACCAGGCGGCCCTCCCGCACGGCGTCGGACACCGGAACGGATTCGGACAGCCCCGCCCGCGTCCACGGGGCGGCCATCGCACGCGGTGCGCCCGTCGTCGCCACCAGCCACAGGGCGTCACCGGGGGGCGGCAGCACGTAGAGCATGCCTCGGGAGGCGCCGCTGTCGCGCACCACGTCCAGCAGCGCGTCGTCCACCGCCCCGAGCTGGGCACCAGGCCTGGTCGTGCTGCTCCGGTTCACGCTCTCTCCCGGCGACTAGACGCCACGGGCCGGGGCCACGACCGGTTCTCCGGGGAGACCCCGTTCCGGACAATCTAGACGATAATCCGCAATCCGCGTGCCTTCCCGGGGGCGAAATCCTTCGGCGGACGCCGGCCTCCAGGACGGCGTCGCGCGGGCGCCCGCCGTGCACGGCGTTCGCGCGGGCCGGGATCAGGGGGAGGACGGTACCGGCCCGTGCCCCAGGGGCGGGCCGGCCGCGGGGAACGCGCAGGGGAACGCCGCCGGTCAGGAGGACAGCGTCCTGGTGAAGTAGGTGACCGGACGCTCGAGGCGTTCGCCGTCCACGGTGAGGTCGACCGCCTCGTTGTAGAAGGCGACCAGGTCACGGATGGCGGCCACCGCGGGCAGCGGGTCGGGGTAGCTCCACACGAGGTTCGGCGGGACGTGCGCCTCGCCGCGCCAGGACCAGTACCGGGCGGTGCCCTTGTAGGGGCAGCCGGTGCGGTGGTCGGTGGGGGCGAAGAGGTCGAGTCGGACGTCCGCAGGGGGGAGGTAGTAGCGGGTGGGCAGGCCGGTCTCGAAGAGAAGGACAGGGCGACGGGTGTCGGCGACGACCGTGCCGTCGATCTCCACCTGGACGTGCCGGCTGCCGGGCAGGGCGTCGACGCGTTTGTGGGGGTCGCGGGGGTGGACGAAGATCTCCTCCTCTTCCTCGTACCAGTGGTCGAGCCCCTGGCCGGTCCGCCGGAACCACTCGAACGCGACATGGCCGGCCAGATCCTCGGAGGGGAACGTCCAGGCCGCGTTCTCCAGCAGCTCGCCGCCCACCTCGAGGTCGTAGAAGACCTGGGACCCGGTGTGCCTGCCCGTCGGCGGGTTCGCCGCCGGGCGGAGCAGGTCCGCGCGCACCTCGTGGCGCGGGAAGGCGTACAGCGGCACGGGCACGCCCGGCTCCCACACCAGGACGGGGTGCCGGCTGTCGACGACGGTGACATCGCCCTTGCGGCCGCGGACCCAGCGCGGACTCGGCTCCCAGAGGAGTCCTTCCGGCGTGGTCCGCACGGACGCGGCGGTGGTGAGGCTGGTCATGGTCCGGACCTCCAGGGAACGCGGCCGCTCCGGGGGCGGAGCCCGTCGCGGGCGAGGGCGGGTGCCGCGGACCCCGCGGAACGGCGTCGAGCCGGTACGGGGGCGGCTGCCTCCGGCAGCCGGGTTCTCCAGCCTACGGTCCGGTGCCGTCGGGGCGAACCGGACCCTCGGACGGGCGGGCGGCGTGCCCGAACGGGGCGACGACACCGCGTCCGATCCCGGCCCGCGGCCGACGCGGCGACGAGGAGGGGGCCGTCGGAGTGAGGGCGCGGCGGCCGGCTCAGAACGGGCCGAGGGGCCGGCCGGGGGAGGCCCCCCTCGCGGGACGCGCACCCCCGTACGGACCGCCTTCGCCGCCCGGAACACACCCCGCCGGCCGAGGAACGCGCACACCCGCGTACCACCCGCCCCCCGGCCCCTCACGCCGCCGCCCGCGCATGCGCCGAAGGCAGCAACCGTCACGGGGAGGGCGTGCCGCGCGGTGAAGCGGCACCACGATCGCAAGCGTTCGCCGGGCGGACGGGCGTGGTACGGATCTCCGGGACGGCACCGGAGCAGCACCGCGCCCACAAACCCTGCTGGAGGGACAGTCATGAAGGATTCGCCCTCGACGGGCGGGGAACAGGCCGGCGGCGGCCGGTACGGGAAGGACCTGTTCGCGCCCGAGGACCCGCGCGAGGCCGCCCGTATCGACGCCGGCGCGCTGGTCTACGACCCCCTCACCACACGCCGCCTCCGGGCGCTGGGGGCGGGCCCGGGCCTGCGCTGTCTGGAGGTCGGCGCCGGCACCGGCACGGTGGCGCGCTGGCTGCTGGAGGAGGCGGGCGTCGACGAGGTGGTCGCCCTGGACCGGGACACCGGCGCACTGGCGGCCCTCGCGGGCCCCCGGCTGCGGGTGATCGCCGCCGATCTCAGGGACGAGAGCCTGCGACCGGGCGGCTTCGACCTGATCCACGCCCGGTTCGTCCTCATGCACCTGCCCGAACGACGCCGGCTGATCTCGCGGCTCGCCGGATGGCTGAACCCCGGCGGCCGGCTGGTGCTCGGCGACGCCGTGGAGCTGCCCGACGCCCTCGACACCTCCTCCGCCTACCGGCGGACCATGGACGCCATGTGGCGGGCGCTGCGGACGACGATCGGCACCGACATCTCGTCCGTCCCGGCGTACCCGCACTTCCTGAGGGAGGAAGGCCTGGAGAACATCGGCGCGGAGCTTTCCTGTCCGCCCCTGGTGGCGGGTGGCCCGCTCGCCCGGTTCTGGTCGCAGACCTGGGACCGGATGCGGCCCGAGCTCGGGGCGACCGGCCTCGTCGACGCCGACGTCATCGACGAGGCCGTGGCGTACCTGGCCGGGCCGCGCCTCGCCGAGCTCGGACCGGGCATGGCGATGGCCTGGGGTCAACGGCGCTGACCCCGCTCCGGTCGGCTCGCACGGGCCCCCCCACGGAGCCGGTGGTCAGACGGACGCGTCGGGCGTGGCGCGAGCGGCGGGGCGCGGACGGCTCTCCCGGCCGAACAAGCCCGCCAGGGACAGGGCGCCCGGGCCGGAGAACACCAGCAGCAGGAAGCCCCAGCAGAAGAGCGCCGGGGCGAGGCCGCCGTTCTGCAGGGGGAAGAGACCGTCCTGCTGGTGTTCGGTGAAGTAGGCGAACGCCATGATGCCCGAGCTGAGGAAGGCGGCACCGCGGGTGGCGACCCCCAGGAGCACGAGCACTCCGCACACCAGCTCGATCACCCCGGCGTACCAGAACGGCCAGTCACCCGCCGGACTGGCCTTGCGCCCCAGCACGCCGAAGACCGTCGCGGCGCCCTCCGTGGTGAACAACAGACCCAGAACCATGCGGAACAGGCCCAGGACGAGAGGCTGGCGTGCTGTCAGCCGGTCGCCGAGGCGCGAAGCGGTCATCGGTGAACTCCTCGAATGCGTCGATGCGGAAACGGAGGACGCCGGCCGTGAACGGTGCGCGACCGTACCTCCCGGTCGTCCGTACGTGTGCGCGGTGCGCCGGGTTCAAGCGAACGGCCGAATGCCGCTTCCGGCAGCCGGGTTCACATCCCGGGCACGTCACGGACACCGAAACCCCACGGCGCCGGGGGACGGCCCCGTCGTAGGCTTCACCCTGCACGGACACGGCGGGGGGCGGAGCACATGAGTCCAGAGACAGCTCGGAGCTGGGAGTCGACCCTCGACGCGGTCGTCGTGTACGCGCAGGGCGCGGTGTGCCGCCGCCTGGCGCGCGGCAGCGTGCCGCCGGACGGCCGGGTGCGGGTCACGGGCCTGCCGCGCTCGCTGGACCCGGGCTCACTGCGCGCCCGGGCCCTCCACGCCGACGGAGTGCGCGTCACCGAGGCCCGGGTGGAGGTCGACGCCGAGCCGTTCGAGACCGGCACCCCCGACGAGCTGCTGCGCGAGGTGGAGCGGCTCCGTGACGCGAGCGAGGCTGCGCGGGGACGCCGCGACCGGCAGCTGAGCCTGATCCGGGAGGTCACGGCCCTGCACCCCGTGCCGCCGCCCCGCGAGCGCGACGATCCGCACCGCCGCACCCCGGTCGACGCGTGGCTGGGCCTCGCCGACTTCGTCGACGAGCGGCTGGCGGGACTGCACGCCCGTCTCGTCGAGCTGGAGGAGACGCTGCGCGGCGTCGAGCACGATCTCGCCGTCGCCGAGGACCGGCTCGCGCGGGCCTCCACCGACACACCGTCGGCGCACGTGGCGACCACGGTCTGCGCCGTCCTGACCCTCGACGGCACCGGCGAGGTGGACGTGGAGATCGAATACGGGGTGCCGGGCGCCGTCTGGGTGCCCGCCTACCGGCTCGCCCACCGTCAGGGCGACGGCGACGGCCGTCTGCTGCTGCGCGCGTCGGTCGCCCAGCGCACCGGCGAGGACTGGACCGGCGTGCGCCTCGCCCTGGCCACCGCCGACCTGCGGCGCCGCACCGACCTGCCGAAGCTGCGCTCCCTGCGCATCGGACGCCGTCAGGCCGAACCCGCCCCGTCCGGATGGCGCGAGCTGCCGGCGGGCCTCGCCGACCTGTTCACCGGGTACGACGCCGCGGGGCCGCGCCCCGCCGCCGGCACCCCGGCCGCCGTGCCGAGGGCCTCTGCGGGAGGGCCCGTGCCACCGCCACCCCCGCCGGCACCGCAGGGCTACGGCGGGCCGCCCCCCGCGTTTCCGGTGGCCGGCGGCGCCGTCGCCGCCTCCCCGGGAGCCTTCGGCGGCGGGTCGCCCGAGTCCGCGCAGCCGGCCGCGGCGCGGGCACGGCCGGGCGGCATGCCGCGCACCGGCGGGCCCGTCCCGGCCCCCGCCGCCATGGCGCCGGCGGCCCCCGCGGGCATGGCCCCGTCGGCTCCTGCCGGAGCCGCGCCGCCGGCGGCCCGCGCCATGGCACGCAAGGCCCGGTCGGCCGAGGTCACGCCCGGCCCGCCCCAGCCGAGCGGCACCGAACTCGACTACGCCGCCCTGGTCCTGGCCGCCCCCGACGAACAGGGCAGCCGCAGAGGCCGGCTGTTCCCCGACGCCCCCTTCGACCCGGCGGCGTCCGAGTACCGTCGGCGCGCCGAAGCGGTGGGCGCGCTGCCCCTGCCCGGACACGCCGTGCGGCCCCGTGAGTCGGCCGGCTCCTTCGACCACCGCTACGACGCCGCCGCCCGCGCCGACATCCCGTCGGACGGCACCTGGCACACCGTCACCGTCGGCGAGATCCCCGTCGGTCTGCGCACCGAGTACCTCTGCGTGCCGTCCGTGGAGCAGACCGTGTACGCGACGCTGGTGCTCTCCAACGCCACCGACCAGGCGTTGCTGGCCGGCCCGGTGGAGGTCACCGTCGACGACGACTTCCTGCTGACCGCCGCGCTGCCCACGCTCGCCCCCGGCGGGGTGAGCCGGGTGGGACTCGGCCCGGCCGAGGGCGTCCGGGTCACCCGCCGAACCAACCTGCACGAGTCGACCGCGGGACTGCGCAACAACATCACCGTGCTCGACCACCGGGTCCATGTGGAGCTGGCCAACCGGCTCACGAGGCCCGTCGCCGTCGAGGTCCGCGAGCGGGTACCGGTCTCCTCCGAACCGGACGTCCGGATCGAGGAACGGGCCGACTGGACGGCCCCCGAGACCGGCGCGGGCCCCGACCACCACGCCCCGGGCACCCGCGTCTGGCGGGTGGACCTGCCCGCCGGCGGCACCATCGCCCTCGACGGCGGCTACGAGATCCGCATCCCGGCCGGCAAGACCCTGGTCGGCGGCAACCGCAGGAGCTGACACACCATGTCCACGGCCTCCCAGCCGATCGCCCTCCCCGTCACCGCCGTCACCTGCCTGGAGGACCGCGCCCACGTCGAGCGCTCCACCGTGCTCGACCTGGAGGCCGGCGTCCAGCGGCTGCGCCTCGGGCCGGTCAGTGCCCTGGCCGTCGACCGCACCCTGCACGCCGAGCTGACCGCGGATCACCCCGCGACCGTGCTCGACGTGCGGATCGTCCGCAGCTGGACGCCGCCCGGCCCCCGGCCCCCCGCCGCCGACGACTCCGCCCTGCGCCGGCGGGTGCACGCCCTCGAGGAGGAGCGGTTCACCCTGGAGCAGCGGCGCGACCGGCTGCGCGCCCGCCTCGACCTGCTCGGCCGCCTCGCCGCCGACCTGCTGCGGGAGATCGGCGAGGGCGCCGGCTCCGGCGAGACCGAAGGACCGCGCTGGAGCCGCGAACTGGACCGGGTGGACGCCGAGCGCGACACGGCCGGCGAGCACCTGCGCGCCGTCGAGTCCCGTCTGACCGCCCTCACCGCAGAGCTCGCGGAAGCCGAGCGGGTCATGAACCTGTCCGAACAGGAGCCCGCCGAGCTGGTCGGCCACATCGAACTGACCGTGGAGGCCGAGGCCGCCGGGCCGGTCGGCCTGCGCCTGAGCCACCTCACCCCCTGCGCGCTGTGGCGGCCCGCCTACCGGGCCGTGCTCGACGGGGACCGCCTGACGTTGGAGACCGACGCCATGGTCTGGCAGCGCACCGGTGAGGACTGGTCGGACGTACGGCTGACGCTGTC
This sequence comes from Streptomyces sp. NPDC030143, assembly GCF_055573695.1. Lineage (NCBI taxonomy): Bacteria > Bacillati > Actinomycetota > Actinomycetes > Kitasatosporales > Streptomycetaceae > Streptomyces > Streptomyces sp. NPDC030143. The sequence goes on along the minus strand of NZ_JBVIAY010000006.1, from coordinate 215,955 downwards.
GACGGCCCGGTCGGCGCTGGCCACCCGGCCACCGCGGCTGGCAGAGGACCGGCTCACCCTCACGGACCGGTCCGCCGCCGAACGCCGCACGGTCGACGTCCAGGTGCGCGAGGAGGAGATCGGGGACCTCGGCCCGGCCGCCCCGGTGGTCGGCCTGCCAGGAGTGGACGACGGCGGCGAGGCCAGGGTGCTGAACGCGCCCGCACCGGTCTCCGTGCCCGCGGACGGCCGCGCCCACCGGGTGCCGCTCACCGCCTTCGCCACGGCCGCCGGCAGCGAGCACATGTGCGCGCCCGAGCTGTCCCCGTTGGTCACCCAGGTGGTGCGGTTCGACAACCGGTCCGGCCACGCGCTGCTCGCCGGGCCCGTCGACCTCGTCCGCGGCAGCGGGTTCACCGGCCGCGGCACGCTGGACTTCACCCCTCCCGGCGCCCGCGTCGAGCTCGCCTTCGGCAGCCGCGACGACTACCGGGTGATCCGACAGGCCGAGGAGTCCCGCGACACCACCGCGATGACCCAGCGGACCGTCGTCACCCGCACGGTCACCCTGCACCTGTCCCGGTTCTCCGCGCCCGGGGAGCACGGCGAACGCGTGGTCGTGGTGCGGGAGCGGATCCCGGTCTCCGAGGTCTCGGCGGTGGAGGTGCGCCTGCGCAAGGAGGCCTGCTCCCCGCTGCCCGACGCCGTCGACGCCGACGGCATCGTCCGCTGGGAGGTCCCCCTTCCGCCCGGTGGCCGCCGCACGGTCACCCTGGTCTACGAGCTGTCGGCGAGCTCCAAGGTCGCCGGGATCTGAGCCCGGCGACCCGCGGTGGCCCTCCCGCCGCAGGCCGTGCACGATGTGTCCGGACGGATGTATCCGGACAAAGGGTGCACAGGTGGTCGGCGAAGGGGCCTTGCGGAATGAGCGCGGACGTGTCGGAGGCGAAGAGGGCACCACGAGGGACCCGGCCCCGGAGCCCGGCGACCGTCACGACGCTCGCCTCCCTGGCCCTGGTCGTCGCGGGCGCGACGCTGGTCGTCTCGTGCGGCTCGGACGGTGACGACGGCGGGTCCTCCGCCTCCACCCCCGCGCCCCCGGACACGTCGTCGTTCTCGGGCACACCGCCGTCCGGCCTCGCGTCGCCGGCCGAGTCCCTCGAGGAGTCCGCCCGCGCGGTGGCCTCGGCCGCGGCCTCCTCGGTTTCCGCCCGGGCCTCGGAGTTCGAGGCGTCGGTGTCGGCGGAGGTCGCGCGCGCCAACGCGGCGGCCCAGGAGCAGCTCGAGGACGTCGACGGGCGGGGCAATGCGACCGCGGACGTCTCGCTCACCGGCAAGCCGCGGTCCGAGACGAGCGGGCTGCTCGCCGTGGTCGTGAACATCACCAACCGTACGGAGGGCACCGCCTCGTACGCGGTCCAGGTCGACTTCCGCGACGCCGACGGCAAGGTCGTGGAGACCCGTTTCGTCGGCGCCGAGGACCTCGGACCCGGCGAGCGGGCCCACCCGCTCGCCATCAGCCGCAAGCCCCCGGAGCCGCAGCTGACCCCGGAGGTCGCCAAGGCCCAGCGGTACTGAGTCCCGCCGACGGAGAGGACGCTCCCGCCGACGGAGAGGCCGCCGGCCCCTGCGGGCCGCTCCTCAGGGGCCCGGTCGTACCGGGCCTGTTCCTCAGAGGCCCGGTCGTGCGGGCCGTCCCTCACAGGCCCGGACGCACGGGGCCGTCCGCCTCGGTCTCCCGCACCGCCCGGAACTCCACGGCCACCACACCGTCGACGTTGCGGCACTGCTCCTCCAGAGCGGCGACGGACACCCCGTGGGACAACCGGCCGCTGAGGACGACCTGGCCGTGCGTGACCTCCACCTGTACGGCCGAGGGAGCCTCGCCGAGCGACTTCACGAGGACCTCCTCGACGATCTCCGTACGGATCGCCTGGTCCGTGCGCACGAAGACGCGCAGCAGATCGCTCCTGCTCACCACCCCGATCAGCCGCTGCTCCTCGTCCACGACGAGGAGCCGCTTGATGCCGTGCTGGGCCATGACACGGGCGGCGTCCACGACGCTCCAGTCCGTGTGCGCGCAGACGGCGGGCGACGTCATCAGCCCGGCCGCGTCGGTGGCCCAGGTCTTGGCGGGCCGCGGCGCGTCACCCGAGGCCGGGCCGCCCCCCTGCCGGCCCCAGATCTTGTGCAGGAGATCCGCCTCCGACACCACGCCCACCGGGCGGTCCTCGGCGTCCACGACGGGCACCGCCGTGATGTCGTACTCCAGCAGCAGATGGGCGATCTCCTTGAACGGAGTGCCGGCCTGCACCCGGACGACCGCGTTGCTCATGACATCGCGCACGGTCTGGTGGTTCATCACAGGACTGCCTCCGGTGCCGGCTCCGGGCCGGGGCGATGCGCGCATCCGGCCGTCACCGACATCATCGACGACGCGAGCCGCTCGTGCCGACAGCGGGGCCGCCGAGCTGAGCGGGCGGCGAAACGCAGGCTTGGCGAAGTCATGATCGTGCTCGCCGTGCTCGCCGTGCTCGCCGTGCTCGCCGTGCTCGCCGTGCTCGCCGTGCTCGCTCCGCCCTGGGAGCCGCCGGCGACGCGATGGGCACGGCGCTCCAGCGCGAGGCCGCCGCCACCGTGCCCCGCGGCGGCGGAGTGCGGTTGCTGCGTGCCCGCGTGCGACGGCCCGCCTGGATGATCGTTCGAGGGGAGCGTCCGGACCGGCGTACCTCTGGTGCCCGAGGTGATCGGCGCGCTGGTGATCCCGTGGGGGGGGGTCCGGCTGACACGCGTGGTGCCCGACCCCGCCGAGGCCGTGCGCTGGACCGACGCACGCGCGGGGGCGGGCCGGGGTGTGTCCAGGGGACGGCATCCGCCCTCGCCGGCCCCGGACGGTGGGTCGCCGCGCAGGTCCTGTTCGCCGACGCGGCATCGCCCGACCGGCCGCCCGCCTCCCGGGTGATCGTCTCCCGGTGATCGTCCCGCGGCGATTGTCAGTGGCTCCTCCTACGGTGTGATCAGTAGGACCCGCCGAAAGGCCGCGGGTCCGTCCTGGGGAGGGGTCTGCCATGGCTGCGGGGTCCGCGGTGTCGACGACGTATCTGGAGCTGTCGCAGGAAGGCGGCGGGGCGCACAAGTTCTACGAAGTGGTCGTCGACGGACTGGTGGTGACGGTGCGGTACGGGCGGATCGGCGCCGCCGGACAGACCACGACGGCGACGTTCGCCACAGCGCAGAAGGCGCAGGCCGCCGCGGCGAGGAAGGTGGGCGAGAAGGTCCGCAAGGGCTACGCCCCGGCCGTTCCGGGCGGGCGAGCCCCGCGCCCGGTGACCCGGCGTCAGGTGACCTCCGCCCCGTCCACCGCGCGCGCCGTGGCACCCGTGCTGTGGCGGTTCGGCACGGGCTCGTCGGCGTTCGGCATCCACGTCGACGACGAGCACTGCTGGGTGGGCAACCAGCAGGGTGACGTCTACACCCTGGACCACGACGGCGGCGTCCTCGCCCGGTTCAGCCTGCCGGACGGTGTGAAGTGCCTGGTGGCCGACGACTTCTGGATCTACGCCGGCTGCGACGACGGCAAGGTCTACGACCTCTCCTCCAAGCTGCCGTTCGCCGCGTACGACATCTCCGCCGACGTCGACATCTTCTGGCTGGACATCCACGAGGGCGTCCTGGACGTCTCCGACCGCGACGGCCGGCTCACCGTCATCGACCACGAGGACGAACACCAGTGGGCACGCCGCAGCCAGGGCGAGCACGCCTGGATGGTCCGCGCCGACGACCGGGCCGTCTACCACGGCCACCACCGCGGCGTCACCGCCTACGCGCCCGACGGCGGCGCCGAACTGTGGCACACGTCCACCCGGGGCGGCGTCCTGTTCGGCTGGCAGGAGGACGACGCCGTCTACGCGGGCACCGCGCACCGCGTGGTCCAGCGGCTGTCGAAGGCGACCGGGGCCATCGAGGCCACCTACGGCTGCGACAGCGCGGTGTACTCGTGCGCGACCTCGCCCGGGGGCCGGTTCGTCTTCGCCGGCGACGCCGCGTCCTCCGTCTACTGCTTCGACCGGGACGGCACACGGCTGTGGAAGCTCGGCACGGGCGGTGGCTCGGCGCTGTCGATGCAGTACCACGACGAGCGGCTGTACCTGGTGACCACGGACGGCTCGCTCGTGTGCGTGGACGCGAGCGAGGCGGCCGTCTCCGCCGCCCAGCAGGGCACGGTGCCGGTGGCGCGGGACATCAAACTCGCCGCGGCCCTGCCCGCCCACGCGCCGGCGACGGCCGTGGACGCGGTGGCCACGGTGACCCGCGCCCCCGCCGGAGCCATCGTGGTCGAGTGCGTCCGGGACGGCGGCCGGTTGCGGGTGCAGGTCGTGTCCGAGGGCTACGACACGTCCTGGAAGGTCCAGTTCCCCCGCGCGATACGGGAGCCCGGGGCGCGCTATGTCGTGGACGCGCTGCACCCGGCGGCCGGCGGCTTCTACCGGGTGCGCGGAGACATCCGCCGTCTGCTGTGACCACGGCGTCTGCCGTGACCTCGGCGCACACGGCACCGAACCCCGCGCCTGCCCGAGGCCGGCCGGCGGGTCGCACCACGCGAACTGGCAAGATCGACTCATGGCGCGACAACCGGTGACCCTGAGCAGAATCCAACTCGCGGACTGGCGAGCCGTCCACTCCTGGGCTTCCCTCGACCAGGTCTGCCGGTTCCAGACCTGGGGCCCGAACACCGAGGAGGAGACCCGCGCGTTCGTGGCCTCCGCGGTCGAGGCCTGGGGGCGCTCGCCCCAGCAGCGGTTCGCCTACGCCGCCCGCGTCGACGGGGACGTGGTGGGCATGGGTGAACTCCACCTCCGCAGCCGGGAGCGACGGCAGGGCGAGATCACCTATGCCGTGCACCCCGGGGTCTGGGGGCAGGGCGTCGGTACGGCGATCGGCGGGGCACTGCTGGCGCGAGGGTTCGACGGCCTCGGACTCCACCGCGTTCACGCCACCTGCGACCCGCGCAACATCGGATCGGCACGGGTGCTCCGCAAGCTCGGCATGACACGGGAAGGACGTCTCCGCCACACCGCGCTGCTCCGTGACGGCTGGCGGGACTCCGAGGTGTTCGGCATCCTCGAGGACGAATGGCGCACGGTCACCCCACCCCCTCGCACCCCCACCGAGCAGGAGGGCCCTTCATGACCGAGCGCGTCCTCGAGCGCCTCGCCGGGCACGAGCGCCGGTTCAACACCCTCTTCGAGGAGTACTTCGACACCTTGGGCACAGGGCTGGACGCGCCGTCGTTCAGCCGTTTCACCCCGGAATGCCTCCGGCTGCTGCGGGAGCTGTCCCTGCGGGGCGGGAAGCGGATACGGGTCGTGCTGCTGCACGAGGCGGCCGGCCTGGTGACCGCCGAGCCGGTCGAGGGACTGGACGCCGCGGCGCTGAGCATCGAACTGCTCCAGACCCACGGTCTGGTGCACGACGATCTCATCGACGACAGCCCCACCCGCCGCGGCGGCCCCTCCACCTACTACGCCTACCGCGAGCGGTTCGCCGACCACCCGCGGGCGGCCCTCGGCCTCACCGTGCTCGCGGGCGACCTCGCACTCGCTCTGTCCCTGCGGGTGCTGCTGGACGCGAAGGTGCCGGTCGCGCTGCGGCAGGCCATGGTGGAGGTGCAGACGCGGGCGGCCGCCGACACGTTCGTGGGTCAGATCATCGACCTGGAGCGGGACTTCACCGCCACCGTCGGCGAGGAGGTCCTGCACAGCGTCGCCGACCGCAAGTCCGCCCGCTACTCGATCCTCGCACCCCTTCAGCTGGGACTCCTCGCCGCGGGCGAGCAGGCGGCGCCCTTCGAGGACGAACTGCGCGCCTACGCACGCCTGCTGGGGATCTGCGGGCAGATGCGCGACGACTACCTGGACCTGTTCGGCGACGCCGACACCATGGGCAAGCCGACCGGCACCGACCTGCGCGACGGAAGGCGCAGCTACACCGTCACCGCTCTGCTGTCCGCCGTGAGCGGTGCCGAGCGGGCCGTGGTCGAAGCCGCACTCGGCGAGCCGTCCTGCACACCGGAGACCGTCGCCGCCGTGCGGACCATCGCCGAGGACCGCGGGGTGACGGCCCGCATGCAGGCCGACATGCGGCGCCACGCGGAGCAGGCCCGCGCGGTGGCCGCCGGCTGGCGGTCACGGTGGCGTGCGGAGGCCGTCACCTTCTTCGAGCACCTGCCGCTGTGGAGCATCGAGCGCGCCGGCTGACCGGAGCCCTCAGCCGCGCGAGAGGGTCAGTGCCTGTGTGATGCGCCCGGAGGCGCGGCGGGCCTCCGTCGCCGGATCGGCTCCGCCGCGCACCCTGGTCATGTACGCCTTGATGAGGTTGTCCGCCTCGACGGCAACCCACTCGGGCGTACCGGGGGTGGCCCTGCCCTGGGCGGCGCCCGCCGCCATGGCCGCGCCCCCGTGCTCGCCCGTGGGCGGTGCCTCCCGCCTGCCCGAAGAGGTCCTTGCGGTAGATCACGACCCGGTTCGCCGCGTACCGGGGAATGCCCTACTGGTGGAAGCAGCGCTGCCCCGGATCGGCCAGGCCGGGCAGCCACTCGTCCTTGTCCCACCTGGTCACTGACTCCAGCGTCAGATCGAGCAGCCGGTCGCCCTCCACGTACTGCGGACCTGGGTGTTGCCGACCTCGATGACGTCCGGTCCGTCCTCGCCGTCGCCCTCCAGGGTGGTCTGCACCTTCTCCCCGATCCCCGTCCGTTCCTGGATGCGGATGTCGAGGTCCGGGTTCGGGTGGTCGCGTTCGAAGTCCTCGTGAACCGGTCCAGGAAGCCCTGCGAGGCGCTGTCCTTCGTCAGCCACACGGTGACGGTGTGCCGCTCACTGCCTCCCACGCCCGGTATCACGCCACAGGCGGTGAGGGGGGAGGCGGACAAGCAGAGGGGGCGAGGAGGCGACGTCTCACGGGGGTCCTGTTCCGCCTGGCGGACGGGGGGAAGAGCCCGGCGTGGGGGACACGGGCGCTGCGCTCGAACAGGTGGGGAGGATTTTGGTATGGATCAATGTGAAGGTCAAGGGGGCGCCGGTTCGTCGGCGGAGGAGACGAGGGCGTCCGCATGACCACCGCCGACCGCGTCCTCAGCCGACCGCGCACCCTCGGGCCCCGGATGCACCCGCTCCCGGGCCGTGCCACGCTTTTCACAGGGCGCGGCCGGCCGCAGCACTCTTCCCCACCCCTCTCCTCTCGCGATGCGGAGAGCAACCATGGCCGATGTCCTCGTCAACACCCCGAAGGCCGGCGACCAGTCCCAGCCCACCGTCGACGCCCTGCTCGGCTCCCAGTTCCTGACCCTGTGGTCGGACGGGAGCGACTTCACCGTCAAGGGCCGGTTCCTGGGGCTTCAGGGCACCCCGCTCGGTGACGAGTTCCAGGTCAGCACCCAGCCACCGGACGGCCCCGTGCGTCCGCTGTGGCCGTCCGTCCTGTCCGCCGGTTTCACAGGCCAGTTCGCCGTATGGCTGGAGACCCCGTTCGGCACGCCCGCCCCCGGCCCCTGCGTGAAGCTCCAACGGCTCACCGAGGGCAGCACCGTCGGCCCGCCCGTGCTCGTCACGCAGGAGGCGGATCCGGCGGTCCGGCCGTCGCTCACGTTCATGATCGACGGCGGAGCGCTGGTCACCTGGGCGGGCCCACGGGCCGACCGGCGCATCCGGGCGCGGCGGTTCACGCCGGAGGGAAGCCCGGCGACCCCGGAACTCACGGTCAGCACCTCCGAGGGCTTCCACCGCACGCCGGCCGCTGCGGCCCTCGCCAACGGCAACTGGGTCGTCGCCTGGTCGACGGATCCCTCCGCCATGGGCGGCGGCCGACTCAACCTGCGGTTCTTCGACTTCGAGGGGGCGCCTGCGACCGGGGAGATCCATCCGAACGTCGGCGGCTTCACCGGAGTCAACGCCCTCACCCTCCTCGACAGCGGACGGTTCGTCGCCGCGCACATCGAGAGCATCGCCGACAGCGATCCGGGCGAACCGCAGACCACGGTCGTGGCGAGTGTCTTCGAACCCGACGGCACGGAGAGGGGCGTCGACTTCACGGCGGGCACCCCGCGGGGCTTCACCCGGGCGTGCCCTGCTTTGTCCGCCCTGCCGAACCGCCGCTTCGTCATGGCGTGGATCGAGAAGAGCGCGGACACCGTCGCGACCGTGCCCACCGTGATGGCCACGGTCTGTTCCGAGACCGACGGTTCGCTCGGCGAGAAGGTGCCGGTCAGCTCGGCGACCTTCGGACACCGGTTCCACACCTGCGCCGCCACCGCCTTCGGCAACGGACCGGAGACCGCGCTCATCACCTGGGCCGACGGCGGCCGGAGCGACGGCGACACGGGCCTCGGCATCCGGGCGCGCGCCTTCGGCGTCTCCCCTTCGGGGCTGCTTCTCTAGGCACGGAGACGCCCGGCCCTCCCGCGCCGCCCCGGCCCTCCCGCGCCGCCCCGGCCTCCCGCGCCTCCGGCCTTCGGCGGCGTGTGGGTGTGGTGAACATCGGCAACACCCGGGCGGTCGCGGTGGGATCGTCGGCTCGACGGGGACGCGACCGGAGAGAGACGGGATGCCGACGGGACTCATCGCACTGGCCGTCGGCGGATTCGGCATCGGCCTCACCGAGTTCCTGATCGCAGGGCTGCTGCCGCAGGTCGCGTCGAGTCTCGCGGTGTCCGAGGCGGCCGCCGGCTGGCTGATCTCCGGATACGCGCTGAGCGTCGCGGTCGGAGCGATCGCGCTCACCGCGGCCACGGCACGGCTGCCCCGGAAGCAGGTCCTGGTCGGCCTGGTGGTCCTGTTCGTCATCGGCAATCTGCTGTCGGCGACCGCACCCGGCTATCCGGTCATGCTCCTCGGACGGATCGTCGCGGCGCTGTGTCACGGTTCGTTCTTCGGCATCGGCTCGCTCGTCGCGCGCAGTCTCGTCGAGCCGGAGAGGAAGTCCCGCGCCGTCGCCGTCATGTTCGCCGGGCTGACGCTCGCCAACGTGCTGGGCGTGCCCTTCGGGGCGCTGGTCGGTGAGCGCTGGGGCTGGCGGGCGGCCTTCTGGGCGGTCACCGGCATCGGTCTGCTCGCGCTCGCGGGAATCGTCGCCCTCGTCCCTCGACGGGCGGGCGAGACACCGCCGTCGGAGCGGCACGCTGCGCGACCGGCGCCTCCCGGCGGACTGCGGGCCCAGCTCGGCGCCTTCCGGTCCGGGCAGGTCTGGCTGACCCTGGCGGCCACCGCGCTCAGCTACGGCGGGATGTTCGGCGCCTTCAGCTACATCGCCTACACGTTCACCGAGGTGAGCGGCTTCTCCTCCGGGGACGTCGCCTGGCTGCTCATGGTGTACGGCGTGGGCCTGGTCGTCGGCAACCTGGTCGGCGGACGGGCCGCCGACCACGACCGTGACCGCACGCTGGTCCTCTCGCTGCTCGGCCTCACCGTCACCCTGGCGGCGTTCGGCCTGCTGGCCGGCAGCGCCCCGGCGTCGGTGGTCCTGGTGTTCCTCATGGGGCTGTTCGGGTTCGCCGGTGTTCCGGGCATGATCACGCGCGTCACCGACTTCGCCCAGGGCGCGGCACTGGCCGCGAGCGCCAACGTGTCCGCGTCCAACGTCGGCAACGCCCTCGGCGCCTGGACCGGGGGCCTGGCGATCACGGCGGGCCTCGGCTACACGGCACCGCTCTACGTCGGCGCCGGCATCACCCTCACCTCCGTCGTCGTCATGGTCGTCGCCGCGCACCGGGCCAGGACGCAGGACGCCGCACCGGCCACCGCAACGAGGACCGGACCGGCCGCCGAACCGAGGAGATGAACCGCGGACGCCGCCGCCGACGCACAGTGGGCGGCACCGCCCCGCCGGGCAGCGGGAGCGCCGACGGACAGACCCGGAGGCGCCGGCGGACAGACCCGGACGCGTCAGTGGACGCGCCCGCGCGTGTCGCTGGCGGCCCCGGCGCCCCTAGGGGCTGTATCGAGAGTCCCGCGCACAGCACACGGCGCCCGGCATGCCCTCTCGCCGCACTGGCCGAAAGCCCGAGTGCATCCGGTACGAGCGCTCTGGTCCGGCACGCCGAGAGCACGCACCGGACACCGCCGGCACCGCGGGCACCGCACAGGACTTTCGAAACACCTCGAAACACCCCTAGGACCGCGCGGGCTGGTTGGCGATGAGCAGCGTCGTGCCGGCGGGGCGGAAGCCCAGGCGGGAGTAGAGGCGCGCGACGGCCGGGTCGGCGTAGGCGAGGAAGACGGTGCTCACCCCGTGGTCGCGGGCGTGTCCGACCAGGGCCGTGGTGACGGCGGCGGCCAGGCCCCGGCGGCGGGCGACGGGCAGGGTGGCGATGCCCCCGATCTCGGTGGTGCCGTCCGCCGGGTGGTAGTGGCCGACGGCCAGCGGGGTGCCGTCCGGGGCGAGCGCGGCGACGAGCGTCTTGTGCCCGGCTCGGATCGTGGGGGAGGTCGTGGCCACCGTGCCGTCCTCGGTCAGTTGTCCGGCCACCGCCGACAGTTCCTCGGGGCCCGCCGAGCCCACCGCGGTGCCTGCGTCGGCGAAGGCCAGGCGGGGGAGGGCGAGGGCCGCGGGCAACGCGGGATCGTCGGCCGTCAGGGCGCGGAGCGTCACGCCCTCGGGCAACGGCTGCCGGGCGACCGGGCGGTGACGGTCCAGCACCATCAGGGGTCGTTCCGCCACGGGGAGACCGGCGGCCTCGATGGTGGCCCGCACCGTCGGTGCCGTCTCGGCCAGCCACTCGAACGCCTCCGGCACGCCGAGTTCGCGCTGCCGGGTCCGCACCCGGGCGATGTCGTCGGCGGTGACGCCCGCAGACCCCGCCGCGGTCGGTCGGGCATGGCCGGGGCCGCCGTAGTACGGGGCACCCGGTTCCGTGCGCACGAACAGCTCCAGCGGACCGAACTGCTCCGCCTCGGAGAACAGCAACGGCACGGTGGCGTAGTACCGCTCGATGCGGGTGCGCAGCGGGGTGATCATGCATCGCATCCCATCACGGACGGCTGCCGCACCGCACCCCCGTGTGGGCACCGCACGCCCGACCCACCGCCACGGCGGGCGCGTTCACCTGCCCCAGATCCTCCGGTAGGCCTCCCGGTACCCCTGCGGGTCCCAGGAGGTGGCGCCGTCGGTGTTGTCGGGCGTGCTGATGTGGACGGGGGCCACATAGCCGCTGGGGGGACGGCCGGAGAAGGCGCGGTTGAACTCGTCGACGATCTGCCAGCCCTGCAGGGACAGTGGCTCGGGGACGGTGGCCGCCTGGTACTGCCTGCTGTCGATGCGCTGGAAGGCGGACGGATCGCCGTCCCCGGCGCCGATGTTGAAGGGCGGACCGGACCCCTTGCGGCCGGCGGCGCGGAAGGCCGGGGCGGCGTCGGCGAAGTACAGGTCGTTGATGGCGACGGAGTGGGTCCACCGGTCCTGGAACCGGGACAGGAGCGCGGAGACCTCCCGGGGCGTGCGGCTGCTCGCGTCGGGGATGGGGATGTTCTCGTAAGCCAGCAGCTTCACCCCCGCGCAGGTGGCGAGCTCCTTCCTGATCAGCTCGGACTTGTTCCTGGCGAAGGGGATGGAGGCGTCGGTGAGGATCACGACACCGGCGTTGCCGTCGGAGCCGGCGATGACCCACCGGGCGCTGATCCTGGCCACCTCCTCGACCCTGGTGGTGATGTTGGTGAAGAGCGCGGGGCGCCGGCTGGGGCCGGGGGCGGCGACGGCGTGCCAGCCGATGAGCGGGATGCGGGCCGCGCCGGCCCGGGCCAGCTGCTGGGAGGTCGAGGCGGGGTCGAAGCCGCCGATGACGATGCCCGCCGGCCGGAGGGCCACGGCCTCGCCCATCGCCGCCTGGATGCCGGCGGGGGTGCCGCCCCCGTCGATCACCCGGACGTTCCAGCCGATGACGCGCGCGGCCTCCCGCACTCCGTCGGCGGCGCCCGCCACCCCGGGGTTGGTCATGGTCTGCGCGACGTAGACGATGTTCCGCGCGGACACCGCCGGGGGGCCGGTGGTCGGTCCGTTCCACGGGATGTCGGTCTCCTCCGCCCGGCCGACGGAGGCCTGGGCCGCGGCGTGGGTGGCGGGGCAGCCGTTCGGGCCGGTGGCGGAGTCCTCCGGGTCGCTCGACGAGCCGCGTTCACAGCCCGCCAGGACGGTCGCCGCGGCCAGCAGCGCGGCGGCGGAGCGGGCCCCGCGGACACCGGGGGTGGGCTTGCGGTTGCGGTGCACGGAAGCTCCTCGCGAAGGGATGCGTGGGCGGGGGCGACCGACGGGGGTCACGGGGTGCTGCCCGCCGCCCCGCCGTCGTGCGGCGGGCCGGACGGCGGCTGCGACGGCCCGGCGGGCCCGTCGCGGGCCGCGGTGACGCCCGTGCGCAGCCGGCGGCGCACGGCGTAGCCGGCCAGGCCGACCGCGAGCAGCAGGGTGCCGCCGTGGAACAGCGGCACAGTCCAGAACTGCGCGCCCATCTGCCCGATGCCGGTGAGGCCGACGGCGAGGACGGCGACGGCCACGAGGGTGCCCAGGGCGTTGGGCCGGCCCGGTTTGATCGCGGTGGAACCGAGCAGGGCGCCGACGAAGGCGGGCAGCAGGTAGTCGAGGCCGACGCTGGGATTGCCGATCTGCTGCTGGGCCGCGAGCAGCACCCCGGCGAAGCCGACGATCAGCCCCGAGGCGGTGAAGGCGTACACGGTGTGCCTGCGGACCGGAATGCCGAGGAGCTCGGCGGCACGCGGGTTCGAGCCGACGACGTACAGGTACCGGCCGAGCGGCAGCCGCTCCAGCACCAGCCAGAGGACCACCGTGAGGGCGAGCACGTAGAAGGCGGGTACCGGGAGCCCGAGGAACGTCGAGTCGTACAGGTCGGTGAAGGCGGCCGGCAGGCCCTGCGGGCCGGGGACGATCCGGCCGCCGTCCGTGACCCAGCCGGTCACGGCGTACAGCATGCTGCCGGTGCCGAGCGTGGCGATGAAGGAGTCGATCCGCCCGAACTCGACGACGACCCCGTTGAGGACGCCGACGACACCCCCGCCGACGATCACCACGAGGCAGGCGAGCGGCCATGGCCACCCTTCGTCGACGATGAGCTGCATGACCATGACGTGCGCGAGGCCGAGGCCGTAGCCGAGGGAGAGGTCGAACGCCCCGGTCACGATGGGCACCATGGCCGCGAGGGCGAGGATCGCCGGGATCGACTGGGTGGACAGCACCGAGTCGACCGTGTCCAGGGTGGGGAAGGTGCGGGGCAGCGCGAGGGAGAAGACCAGGACGAGGAGGACGGTGAGGGCCGGCAGGCCGTAGGCGCCGACGAGGTGTCCGCCCTGGCCGCGCGGCCTGCCCGGGAGGTGCGGCCCGCCCCGTCGCCGGGGTCGGCTCGGCCCGCCCGGCCCACGGGGGCGCGGCGGGGGCGACGAGGGGGAGGGCGAGGGGGTCACCGGTCGGCCGCTGTTCCGGAGTCGGGCAGGGCCGAGGCCGCCCGGGTCAGCCCGACGACGGTGAGGGACGGACCGCTCAGCTCCGCCGTGACGGACCCGCGGACGAAGACCAGGGCACGTCGGCACACCCCCGCGACCTCCTCGAAGTCGGTGGAGACGAGCAGCACCGCGAGACCGGCGGCCAGCGCCTCGTCGAGCAGACGGTGGATGGCGGCCTTGGCCCCGACGTCCACGCTGGCCGTCGGCTCCTCGAGGATCAGCAGCCGCAGGCCCGGCCGGAGCCACCGCCCGATCATCACCTTCTGCTGGTTCCCCCCGGACAGGGTGGCGAGGGGGCGCTCGCTGTCGCGGGGCCGCACCGAGAACCGATCGACGAGGGTGGCGGCCTCGTAGCGTTCCCGGCGCGGGCCGATCCAGCTCAGCGCCGGCCGGCCGGCCGCGCGCGGGTCGGCCAGGAGGTTCTCCCGCACGGTCAGCTCGGCGAAGCAGCCCTCCAGCTGTCGGTCGCCGGGCACGAAGCCGACACCGGCCCCCACGGCGTCGGCGACCGTGCGGGGGGCGTACGGCCGGCCGCCGAGACGGGCCCGCCCGCCGAGCAGCGGCCGGACTCCGGCGACGGCCCGGCCCAGATCCATGTGCCCGGCACCGGTGAGACCGACCAGGCCCACCACCTCACCCGGCCGCACCTCCAGGTCCACCGGCCCCGCTCCCGCGGTCCGGACGCCGTCGAGGACCAGGACGGCCGGGCTGCCCGCCGGTGCCCTCGCGGGACGGCGGGCGGCCAGCTCCTCGCCGACGATGTCGCGCATCAGCCGCGCGGGGCCGTGGTCCGCCAGCGAGCCGTGGCTGACGAGGCGGCCGTCGCGCAGGACGGCGAAGGTGTCGGCGACCTCGTAGACCTCGTCCAGGCGGTGGCTGACGTAGAGGACGGCGTGCCCGCGGTCGCGCAGGGTGTGCAGGACGCGGAACAGGCGGGCGCAGTCGGCGGCGGGGAGGCGGGCGGTCGGCTCGTCGAGGACGATGAGCTCGGCCCGTGCCGCCAGGGCTCGTGCGACGGCGACCAGCGAACGTTCGGCCGGGGCGAGCCGGGAGACGGGTGTGTCGGGATCGAGGTGCGCGGCGAGGGTCCGCAGGGCCTCGGTGCAGCGCTCCCTGGCCAGGCGCCAGGAGACGAGGCCGGCGCGGCGCGGATAGCCGGTGCCCAGGGCGATGTTCTCGGCGACCGTCATCCACTCCACCAGGCCGAGGTCCTGGTGGATGAAGGACATGCTCCGGGAGGCGGCCTGACTGCCGAGCGGGTGGCCGCTCACCGTGATCCGCCCCGCGTCGGCGTGGTGGACGCCGGCCAGCACCTTGATGAGCGTGGATTTCCCGGCCCCGTTGGGGCCGAGGAGGGCGAGGACGCTGCCGGTGTGGACGTCGAGGTCGACGCCGGCCAGCGCGACGGTCCCGCCGAACCGCTTGACGAGCCCGCGGACGCGGACCAGAGGTTCCACGGACATCTCCGGTGATCGGCCTGGCATTCTTCCCGTCTGTCACCAGCGATAGTAGTGGGGGATGTGCCGGTATGACGGTATTTGTCCCTACATGCCGTGGAGGCCGCACTCCGCCCAGATGACCTTGCCCTCCGCCGTGTAGCGCGTCCCCCAGCTCTGCGACAGCTGCGCGACGAGGAACAGGCCGCGCCCGCCCTCGTCGGTGATGGCCGCCCGGCGCAGATGGGGAGCGGTGTCGCTGGTGTCGGAGACCTCGCAGATCAGGGTGCGGTCGTGGAGCAACCGGACCCGAATGGGGCCGGAACCGTGACGGATGGCGTTGGTGACCAGCTCGCTGAGCATCAGCTCCGCGGCGAACGAGGCCTCCTCCAGCCCCCAGTCGGCCAGCTGGCGCAGGGCCGAGGCGCGGACGTCGCTGACGAGCGCCGGGTCGGCGGGCAGTTGCCAGGTGGCGATCCGGTCGGGGTCCAGGGCGTGGGTGCGGGCGACGAGCAGGGCGATGTCGTCGCAGGGGCGGGCGGGCGCGACGGTGTCCAGGACCACCTGACAGGTCTCCTCGGGCGTGCGCTCCGGGTGGGCCAGAGCCGTGCGCAGCTGGTCGAGGACCAGGTCGACGTCCCGGTTGCGGTCCTCGATGAGTCCGTCGGTGTACAGGACAAGATGGCTGTTCTCCGGCAGGTGGATCTCGGCGGACTCGAAGGGCAGGCCCCCCAGACCCAGGGGAGGTCCGGCCGGCAGGTCGGGGAACGACACCGAGCCGTCGGGACGGACCAGGGCGGGCGGGGGATGGCCGGCGCGGGCCATGACGCACTGCTGCGAGGTCGGGTCGTAGACGGCGTACAGGCAGGTCGCCCCGATGATGCCGGCGCCGTCGGACACGGGGTCCTCCCGGTCCAGCCGTCCCACGAGGTTGTCGAGGTGGGTCAGGACCTCGTCCGGCGGGAAGTCGAGCTCGGCGAAGCTGCGGGCGGCGGTGCGCAGTCGGCCCATGGTCGCGGCGGAGAGCATTCCGTGGCCGACGACGTCGCCGACGAAGAGCCCGATACGGGTACCGGACAGCGGGATGACGTCGTACCAGTCCCCGCCGACGTCGGATTCGGCCGGCAGATAGCGGTGGGCGACCTCGACGGCGTCCTGTTCGGGGCGGCCGTGCGGGAGCAGGCTGCGCTGCAGGGCCAGGACCATGGTCCGTTCGCGGGTGTAGCGCCGGGCGTTGTCGATGGACAGCGCGGCACGGTGGGTGAGTTCCTGCGCCAGCGAACGGTCGTCGTCCTCGAAGGGGGCGGGATCGCGCCCGCGGTAGAAGCCGACGACGCCCAGGACGACCCCGCGGGCGACCAGCGGCACCGCGATGAGCGAGTGAACGTGGCGCAGCAGCCGGGCGGAGTGCTCGGGGTCCTGTGCGAGCCAGCCCGCGGCGGTCCTGAGGTCCGGTTCCAGCACCGCCTGCCCGCCGGTCAGGGACCGCAGCTGCGGACTGGTCGGTCCGTGGACGACCTGCTCGCCGACCGGGCTGAAGGGCACGTCGTCGCGGATGCCGTGGACGACCGTACGGCGCAGGTCGCTGCGGGGGTCGACGGGTTCCTCGCCGCGCAGGACGGCCTCGGACAGGTCGACGGTGACGAAGTCGGCCAGCCGCGGCACCGCTGTCTCGGCGAGCTCCCGTGACGTACGGCGCACGTCCAGGGTGGTGCCGATGCGGGTGCCGGCCTCGGACAGCAGCTCCAGACGCCGTCGCGCGGCCAGGGCGAACGTCCCGACGTGGGGTTCCCCCACCATCAGGAGCCCGCTCACGCCGGGCGGGGTGTCGTGGTGGCCCTCGCCCGGGCCGTCGGCCCCGCCGGCCGCGAGGCCCGCGTCCGCCACGGCGACCCCGCGGCCGGGCACGCCGTCCGTGAGATGCCCGGACGTCGGAGCGGCGGGGGAGTGGGCGGACGCCGTAGCGGCCGAGTGGTGCGGGGACGCCGGAACGGCGGAGTGGTGATCGGACGTCGCTGGAGCGGGAGGGTGCCCGGGCGCCGTGGTGACGGAAACGGTTCCGGACGGGGCGAACGGAACGCCGGCCGGTCCGGCGAGGAGTTCCAGGGGCCGGTCGGTCTGGTACGGAACGGCGCGGTGCACGTGCGAGGAAAGGCCGGGCAGCACCGCCTCGACGGCGATGCCGTCCACCCCGGAGGCGCTCGTCATCGGACGGCTCACGAGCCTGATCAGCCGGCCGTCGGGCAGCGACACGTCGAGCGCGGCCCGCTGCCCGCCGGCGATCAGCTCGGCGGCCTTCTCCATGAGGATCGTCCGGTCGCGCTCGTGCAGAGCCAGCGCCAGCTCGGCGACGCCGACGCCGTGGTGATCGCCGACGCCGGCGGCCGAGGCGTCCAGGTACGCCCGCAGCAGAGCGCGCTCCCGCGCGGAGCTCTGCGCGAGCAGTCGCCGCTCGATGGCCCGGGCCGCCTTGCGTATCACCGGGTCCAGCGACGGGTGCTCGACGCTGCGCGGATAGCCCAGGCACAGGACGCCCTCGATGCTTCCGCTGAGCGGGTCGCGCACGGGAAGGGCCCGGCAGGCACTGCCCTGGGACCGCTCGGCGAAGTGCTCGGCTCCGTAGACCCGGATGGCCTGCCGCTCCGCCAGGGCGAGACCGATGCCGTTGGTTCCGGCGTACCGCTCGGCGAACACGAATCCCGGCACGGTCTGGATCGCCGGCAGGCGTCCGGCCATCGACGCCTTGCCGAAACGGCGCAGGAGAACCGTCCCGCTCGCGTCCGCCACCGAGATGTTCATCTCGCTGCCGTCGAAGCGGGCCTGCAACCGGTCGAGCACCGGCACGGCCGCGCGGACGATCCGGCCGTCGGGGTCGAAGTCCGCCCGGAAGGGAAGGTCGGACTGGTCGGGCGACAGCCCAAGCGAGCGCGAGCGCCGCCAGGAGTCCAGGATCGACGGCCGCACGCCCGCCCTGACCGGCTCCCCCTGAAGGAACCGCTCACGGAAACGCGCGGGCCCCGTGCCGCCTGTCGCACGCCCCGCCTCTGGGAGTTCACCGCCGGACCGAACCACGCTGCGCCTCACACGCGCCTTCGACAGCGCGCTTTTCCGGAAAAATCTGGCATTGACGAGAATACGTGTATTGGTGAACGGAGTCACTGTCGACAAGATTCCCGTGGACGGTGTCCGGGGATCACGAGGCGGTGACCGGCGATGACGAGGCGGTGACGGTGAGGGCGCACAGGGCGGACGCCGGACGC
Organism: Streptomyces sp. NPDC030143; assembly: GCF_055573695.1. NCBI lineage: Bacteria > Bacillati > Actinomycetota > Actinomycetes > Kitasatosporales > Streptomycetaceae > Streptomyces > Streptomyces sp. NPDC030143. The sequence goes on along the minus strand of NZ_JBVIAY010000006.1, from coordinate 197,781 downwards.
CGGTCGTGGCTGCGCTTCGACGGCTGGATCGCCGGAGTGGGGACCACCTCCGGCACGCGCATCGTGGTCGGCGACTGGCGCCGGTCGCCGTTCGGGCCGTTCAGTGACGTGATGGTGGAGCGGGCCGACGGCGAACGGCTGCTGCTGGCCCCCACGCGGGAGACCGCGGACTTCGTCGCCGACACCTACACCTTCGACGCCGTGCGCGTCGTACCGGTCCGGGTGCGTGTCGCCGACGGCACCTGGACCGTCACCGCCGGACCGCTGGATCTGCGCTTCACCACCGGCCGTCGAGGGTTCCTCGGGCACGTCCTGCGCGCCGTGCCCGGCCCGCTCGCCCGCCGTCCGGCGTGGAGCGCGCTGACGGACCGGCCCGCCCGTCTGCTGCTGCCCGGGGTGCGCACGCGTGGCCGGGTCCGCGCGGACCGCCGGGAGTGGTACGGCGCCCGGGACCTGCTGCCGATCCGTACGGTGTCCGCGGTCTTCGAGGGCACCGACCTCGGTGCCGCGGCGGTGGTGGAACCGCCCGTGCGCTTCGGATTCGGCTCGGTGCCGCGACGACCGGCCGTCACCCGGGTCACGACGACGGTGGCGCCGGACCCCGAGCGTCGTCACCCGTCCGTGCCGACAGGCTCCGGCGCAGGCACGCGGCGAGGCGCACGGCGAGCGCTCCCGTGGGGTCGAGGCGGGGGTTGTAGATCGTGACGTCGAGGCCGACGGCTCGTTCGTCGGCCAGCGCCGTCCGCAGCACGCACTCCAGCTCCGGCCAGGTCAGCCCGCCGGGGAGGCGGTAGTCGACGGCCGGCATGACGGCGTCGTCGAGGACGTCGACGTCGAGGTGGACCCAGAAACCGGCGTCGCCTCCGCCGGTGAGGTGGGCGACCGCCGCACGCGCCGCCGCGTCGGCGCCGACCGCGCGCACTCCGTCGAGGTCGATCGCGTACAGCCGTGGCGGCAGCGGCTGCATGCCGGCCGCGGCGGACTCGGCGGTGTCGCGGAAGCCGAAGGCGACGACGTCCTCGTCGCGCAGCAGGGGACCACGGCCTTCCAGGTCGGTGAGCAGCCGGGGCCCGCGGCCCGTGGCCAGGGCGAGTTCCATCGAGGCCGCCTCGCCGGCCGGCTCCGCCGACGGCTGGTAGAAGTCGGTGTGGCCGTCGAGAAACAGCAGGCCGTGGCGTCCCCGGCGCCGCAGGCCGAGGAGATTGCCGAGCAGGACGGTGCAGTCCCCGCCGAGGACCACGGGGAAGCGGCCGCGATCGAGGACGGCGCCGACCGCGTCGGCCAGCTCGACGGAGTACCGCGCGATACCCGCCGGGTTCAGGATCCCGGTGGCCGCGTCGCGCCGCGGGTCGTACGCCGGTGCCTCGACCCGGCCGGCCCGCTCCGCCCCCGGCAGGTCCGCCAGTCCGGCTCGGAGGAGGGCTGTCGGCAGGTCCTGGACGCCGGACGGACGCAGCCCCAGCACGGACGGCGCCTCGATGATCGCCCACTCCCGCACGACCGTGTCCCTTCGCCGACGCGGCGACCGCTCCCGCTCATGGTCCCGTGGAACGGACCCTACGCCGAGCGGGTCGCGGGCGCTGCCGTCGGTGAGGCCGTCGTGCGGCCGGGAAGCGGCGTCAGTCCGTGTCGTTCGCCGCCACCACGGTGAGACGGGTGCGGGTGGGGTCGAGGACGGCGAACGCCGTGTCGGTCAGGTCGTTGGTGAACCACCGGTTGGCGGTGGACCGGGCGAAGGCGAAACGCAGCCAGCGGTGGTCCGCGGCCAGGCGTACGGCGTCGTGATGCGGGACGTCGGGCTCGAGGCCCATCACCGCGTAGAGGCTCCGCCAGGTGTGCAGACGTGCGTAGGCGCCGAACTGGCCCTCGCCCCACAGGCCCCCGGCGAAAGCGGCGACGAAGAGGTCGGCGGCGAGGTCGTCCCCGGTCGTGTGGACCGTGGTGACGAGGTCGGGGGCGGCGAACTCCAGACACTCGGCGTCGAGTTCCGCGAGCAGCGCGGCGTTGAGGTCGGCCGGCTCCAGCGGCTCGGCCAGGGTGTAGAAAGCCGCCTCGCGACGGCCCAGTCGGGCGAAGCCGGCGGTGGCCGCCCGGGCGCGCTCCTCGTCCGCGACCCGCCGTGCGGCGCGGCCGGCGCGGGCCCCGCCGTCGGTGGGCGGCAGCTCCGGGTAGGCGGCCCGCAGGTGGTCGGGGCTCGGGGACCCGACCAGGGAGCCTTCCGTCGTGCGCCTGCTCCGTATCGGCCACTCGAAGCGCAACGCCTGCAACGGAAGCCAGGACAGGGGGTGTTCCAGCCGGCGCAGTCCGTCGCCGTAGGCGAGGTAGACGTCCTGGTTGCTCCGGTGACCGAAGCCGAAACGCAGCGCCATCTCGTGCAGCAGACATGCCCGCAGCTCGGTCGCCGGGTCCTCCGGGGACACCGGGGTGTGCCGCTCGAAGAGCGGCTTCAGATGCGCGGTGCTCGCTCGCTGCGCCAACCGCCAGGCGGTCCGCCGGGCCGTCCTGCGCCACGCCTTGGGCGTCTGCCTCCCGGCGAGCTCCTCTCCCAGCCGCACGGCCCAGTCGGTGGCCGCCGGTGTCTCCTGTTCGGCCAGCAGATCGGCCAGCCCGTCCAGGGTCCGGGGTTCGGTCACCGTCAGCGCCAGTTCGTACACCCGCTCGGGATCCTGTGAGGCGTACACCTTCAGGGAGGCGTCGTCGGGGAGTTCGTTCATGCCGGGACCCTACTGATCATCATCCGGCGTGCAGGTCACGTCATCCGGTCGGCGACGCCGTGGTGGCGGTGAGGACGGCACCGCGGCGGCGCACGTGGTCGGTACCGATCCCGTCCGGACGGCTGTTCCACCGGCCGGTGTGGTCGTCCCGTGCCGGGCGCTTGGGCCGACGGGCCCCTCTCGGGGATGCTTGCGCGGTGAACGAGACCGGCGCCTACACGCTGAGGGAACTGCAACGGCTGCGACCCGCCGTGCGCGACGACGTCCTGCGCGTCGTGGAACACGTCGTGAGCGACCTGCCCGCCCGCTGGCGGCGCCGCACGGGCGTGCCGCGGCTCCTGGTGTTCCTGGACGGTCCGCAGGACGTGCGGACGGAGGAGGTCACCTTCCGGGACCTGTCCCGGCACGGGTTCCTCGACGAGTTCAGCCGCTGGGCCTCGGGCGTGCCCGTGGCCAAGGCCCGGGAACACGGCTGTGCCGCGCTGGTGTTCGGGGACCGCGTCCATGCACGGATCAACCGGATCGGCCCGTTCGGATCGGCCTGGCACCTCCCGGACACGTGCGTCCACGTCATCACCGCCCACCGGGATCTGCGCATGAGCCCGTCCTTCTCCTTCCCCTTCGACGTCGAGGGCCGGCTCGTCCCGCGGCTCGTCTTCCCCGAGTGGGTGCGCGACACCCTCGCCCGCGCCCGGCAGGGCTGAGCGGGGCGCGCAGCGCGGGAACGAATCGATCGTGATCCGGCGTCGGCCCCGGCGCCGCCGTCATTGAGGCGGGTCTGCCACAGGTCGCGGAGCAGCGCGATCTCGGCCATGTGGTGGATGAACTCCAGGTCGGATCCCGCCAGCACGGAGACGAACGGACAGTCGGCGTCGTTGCGGTACGGGTACCGGGAGAAGCCGACCGTGTCGATCTGCTCCTCGGTGACGGTGGCGACACTGTCGCTCCGGCGGTCGATCAGCGCCCGGAACCGCTCGAGTGCCGGGTCGGGGGAGGGCGTGAAATCGACGAGCTGTTTCGGCTCCCGCCGCCGTTTCACGAAGGTCCACTCCCATCCGCCCGCGCAGTGGAAGTGCGGATGCCCCGGCCGCCACGCGATGGACGTGACCGGCGTCGTGTCGGGTTCCGGCGCACCGGTGTGGCGGAAGGCCGAGCAGCACACCCGGACGGTCGGTCCGCACGCCCTCGTCCTCCATGCCCGGCCCCCTCCGCGGTCGCGTCGCGCACGCACCGCGCACAGGCGGAAGCAAACGGTTCACCTCACGGGCGCGACCGATTTCCCCGACCCCGAAACCGGGGCGGCGGCGCCCCCGTCACCCCACGGGTTCCGGCGCCGCAGCCCGCACCGCGGCGACGGGCCGCGGTCCCGGGCTCGCGCCGCAGGTGGGAGGATGGTCCGCATGGACATCCGGCGAAGGAACAACGTCACGGTCACCGGTCCAGCCGACGCGCCGGTGCTGGTACTGGCGCACGGGTTCGGATGTGACCAGAACATGTGGCGCCTGGTCGTGCCGACGCTGGCCGCGAGGTACCGGGTGGTCCTGTTCGACTACGTGGGCTGCGGCGGTTCGCACCTGCCGTCCTGGAGCCAGGAGCGGTACTCCTCGCTGGACGGCTACGCCCAGGACGTCGTCGACGTCTGCGAGACGCTGGACCTGGAGCGAGCGGTGTTCGTCGGGCACTCGGTCAGCGCCATGATCGGCGTACTGGCGGCCCAGGCCGCACCCGAGCGCATCGGGGCACTGGTCATGGTGGCTCCCTCGCCCTGCTACATCGACGACGACGCCTACCGCGGCGGCTTCACCGCACAGGACATCGACGAGCTGCTGGCCTCCCTGGAGTCGAACTACCTGGGATGGTCCTCCGCCATGGCCCCGGTGATCATGGGCAATCCGGAGCGGCCGGAGCTGGGCCAGGAGCTGACCAACAGCTTCTGCGCCACCGACCCCGACATCGCCCGTGTCTTCGCCCGCACCACGTTCCTGTCCGACAGCCGCGCCGACCTGAAGAACGTCACCGTGCCGACCCTGGTGCTGGAGTGCGCCCAAGACGCCATCGCGCCCCGTGAGGTCGGCGCCTTCGTGCACGCCGCGATCCCCTCGTCCGACCTGGTCACGCTCGACGCGACGGGCCACTGCCCGCAGCTGAGCGCACCGCAGGCCACCGCCGGGGCGATCCTCGACTTCCTGGAGCGCCAGGCGTGATGTGCCGCACCGACGGCGTGCCCGAGCCACCCGGGACGGGTGACGGAGGGGCCACGGACGCGGCCTTCACCGCCCTGCTCGAGGACAGCGCCGAGGAACTGTACGAGTCGGCGCCCTGCGGCTACCTGTCCACCCTGATGGACGGCACCGTCGCCAAGGTCAACACCACCCTGTTGACCTGGCTCGGTCTGGAGCGGGCGGCCGTCGTGGGGCGCACACACTTCGCCGACCTGCTGACGGTCGGCGGCAAGCTGTACCACGAGACGCACTTCGCGCCCCTGCTGCGCATGCAGGGCGAGCTGCGCGGCATCGCCCTGGAGATGAGGAAGGCCGACGGGGGCCGGCTGCCCGTCCTCGTCTCCTCCGTGGTCAAGCACGGCAGCGAGGGCGAGCCCCTGCTGATCCGCACCACCGTCTTCGACGCCTCGGACCGGCGCAGCTACGAAGAGGAGCTGCTGCGCCGCCGCCAGGAGGCCGAACGGGCCCGCGCCGAAGCCGAACGGGCGCACGCGGAGGCGGAGAGCGCCAGGCGGCAGGCCGAGGCCGACCGGCAACGGCTGGCCGACGCGCTCGCGGTGCTGCAGCAGTCCCTCCTGCCCGACACGCTGCCGGACGTGCCCGGACTGCAGACGGCCGTCCACTACCACACGGCCTCTCCCGACCAGCTCGGCGGCGACTTCTACGACCTGTTCCCCGTCGACGGCGGCCGGTGGGCCTTCTTCCTCGGCGACGTGTGCGGCAAGGGCCCCCAGGCCGCCGCCCTCACCTCCCTGACCCGCTACACCCTGCGGGCCGCCGCCCACCACGACCCCGAGCCCGAAGCCGCGCTGACCACGCTGAACGCCGTCCTGCACGACCGGTACACGGCCGACGGGGACCCGCGTTACTGCACCTGCGTCTTCGGCGTCGTGGAACCCGCGGACGACGACGGTCATGCGACCGTCCGCCTGGCCTCCGGCGGCCACCCCTCGGCGCTGATCCTGCGGGCCGACGGCCGAGCCGAGTACCTGCCCACCCCGGGAGGCCTGCTGGTCGGCGTCCTGCCCACCGCGCCCTTCACCACGGCCGTGACCACCCTGGCGCCCGGCGACACCCTGCTCCTCTACACCGACGGACTCACCGAGGCCCGCACCGGCCCCACCCGCGACGGCCTGTACGGCGAGGACGCCCTGCTCGCCTTCGCCGCCGACCACGCGCCCGCCGCACCCTCCACGGTGATCACCGCGCTGACCGGGCTGCTCGAAGGGTTCGGCGACGGCCTCACCGACGACACCGCCCTGCTCGCAATCGGCGTCCCCGCCGAACCGTCCCCCGCCCGCCCGAGGCCGAACGACCCGCGATGACCCCGCTGAACATCACCCGGAGCGACGCCGCCACCGGCCCCGTCCTGTACGTCGTCGGAGAACTCGACCACACCCAGGCCGCCGCCCTGCGCCGGCGGGTCGACGACCTGGTCCTGAGACCGGGTCAGTGCCTCACCCTCGACCTGTCCGGCCTCGCCTTCTGCGACTCCACCGGCATCACCGCCCTGCTGGCCGCACGCCAGCGCGCCCAGGCCGCTGACGCCGACATCGTCCTGGCCGCCGTCCCCCCGCCCCTCCTGCGCATCCTCACGATCGTCGGCCTCGACCAGGTCTTCACCCTGCGGCCCGGCAGGGTGGACTCCTAGGGGGCCGTCCTCGAGGCGTGGGTCTTCGCCCGGGTGCTCAGCGGGGACGCACAGGGCCGTCCAGACGTCCCGTCGACAGCGAGGTGCTCCCGTCGCGAGGCGTTCCCGGGCGGCGGGTGCTTCATGATCGGTCCGCTCGGAGCGCGTTGTCACCCTCGGCGGCGCGGCACGGGTCGAGGCCTCCGGGCGGCTCGGGAGCGCGATCCCGTCCGAGCGGATCCAGGAGGCCTCGTCGTCGAGAGGTGCCGCCCGGCCCGGCACTCCCGCCCGCTGTCCGTCCGTCAGGCGGACTGCTCCTGCGCCTGCTCCTGCTCCCCCTTCTGCTCCTGCGCGGCAGTCGCGACAGGGGCGTCGGAGGCGGTGTAGAAGACCGACGTGCCCTGCTTGGTGCGCTGGGCATGGTTCTTGGCCACCAGCCCCTCGAGGGTCGTGCGCACGACGGTCGTCTTGATACCCCGATCGGGATGCTGCTGACCCAGTGACTGGGCGACCTCGGCGGCGGAGCGCGGTTCGTTCTGGCCGGCCAGGTGCTCGCGGACCAGGGAGACCAGCGACGGCTGAGCCGGCTCGGCGGCCGTCGACGGGGTGGCCTTCGCCCTGCCGGCGGCCCTGCCTGCTCCCTTGCTCGCCGTCTTCGCTGTTGCCTTGCCCGATGCCTTGCCCGATGCCTTGTCCGCTGTCTTGGCGGCCGTCTTGCCGGCTGTCGTGCCGGCCGTCTTGCGCGCCGCCGGGGTCGACTTCCTGGACTTCGTCCGCTGAGCGCTGTCCGCCGCGGGTGCGGTCTTCTTGCGGGGAGCGGGCACGGCCGCGACCGGTTCGGCGGGGGCGGACTCGACACCGAGGGCCTGCTGGACGTTCAGCAGGACCGTGCGGTCCTGCTCCAGAGTCGCCAACTGCTCCTGCAGCGCGGCGATCTCACCGCCGATACGTTCCTGCTCCTTGAGGTTGCGCTCCAGGTCACCGGCGACCTGGGCGGCGTACTGGGAGGTCACCCCGTTTGATTCGGTCGTGGTGTCAGACATGATCCTCACGCTCCTTCATGGCCCTCACGCGCTACGGGCCGGGAGCCCGCGCCTGGAACCGGACGCGGCACCCTTTCACCTGGTGCAGCGGCCGTCAGCAGTTACTGCTGCCCTGCCGTGTCGTAGTGATACTACGGATGGGCCATGGTTGTTCCTCTTATGGCGGGAGAAAACCCGTTGCAGTGAACAGGTCCGATCGGCCCATGAGCCAGGAAGAAAGGGCTCCGCCACCCCGAGAGGCGGCGGTCGCCTTCATCTCGTTCCCGCGACGAGCAGCGTCGGCATCGCCATTGGCTGCGGCTTCTGCTTCTGCTTCGGCGAGGGACTTACGAGCCGTCCGCCCGCACGGCGTACACATACCGCGTGCCGTCGTATTCACTCAGGTTCCAGATCACGGACTCGGTGAACGCCCAGCCGGAGGCCTCGTTGCTGTGGAAGCTCAGGTCCTCGCAGCCGATGGCCAGGTCGCACACGGTGGTCGCGGTGTTGGCGCCGGAGGTGAAGGTGCGCAGTGCGCCCTTGCCGGAACGGCCGTCGCTCACCGACAGGTAGTGCTTGCTGGTGCGGGAGACCACGCCCTGAATGGCCTGCTGGCTGACGCTGACTGCCTCTGAGGCGGTGAGGGAGGCGGGCTGGCGGGTCGTGTAGTCGAGGTTCCAGCGGACTACCTTGGGGGCGGTGACGCTGCCCTGGCCCGTGCCGTTGAAGTCGCCGTCGCCGTAGTTGACGGTACCGGCCGGCGAGTACTCGCTGATCACGAAGCTGTCGGGCGAGCTGGCCCGGTCCAGTCCGATCGTCGAGTAGCGCAGGTAGGTTCCGGCGTTGTCATAGGCGTGGCTCTGCGGCAGGACGTACGCGTAGCTGTAGCCGTAGTACTTGCCGTCGGTGTGCAGACCGCAGACGTCTCCCTCGGCGGTGTCGACCTGGAAGATGTTGCGCAGGTCGAACACCCGGAGTCCCTTGAAGGTGTCGACGACGTAGAGCAGGTCGCCGTACCACATGATGCCGCCGGCGTGCCGCTGGATGGGCTTGAAGGAGTAGGCCCCCGAACCGGTCCTGACGGGTTCGACGAGCAGCACGTGCCGGTACTTCGGGGCGGCGGCGTTGTTGTAGTCGACGAACGTCAGTCGGATGCCCTTGTCGAGCGGGTACTCGAGCTCGGGGTCGGAGTCGGTGTTGGACTCGAAGTACCAGGAGACGAGGACGACCTTGTTGCTGCCGCCCGCCGGGTACAGGCCGTTGCCGTAGGCGTCGGCACTGGTCGTGACGCCCTGCGGGATCCAGTAGTCGACCGTGTTGTCGCCGCTCTCCCAGGCGAAACCGGTCTGGAACGCCTCCACCGTGCTGGGGGCGGCGGTGAGACGCTGGGCGCTGCGGTTGGCGGAGGCGAGGACGGTCGCCACGTCCACCGTCGGGAGTACGCCCGCCAGACCTGCCGTCAGAGCGGCGAACGTGCCGTAACTGTTGGAGGACCTGCTGGTCAGGCTGAACTGGCCGGCGTCGATGGTCGCCGCGTGTGCGGTGCCGGGCGCCAGGACAGCGCCCCCGGCCGCGATCAGGGGTGCGGCGGCCACGCCCTTGAGGATTGCTCTGCGCGTCATGGTCATGACGCGCAAAACTAGACGGAGCTGATCACTCCGCACAAGCCGGGACCGACCGCCCGTCGCCCCTCCTCGAGCCGACCACCTGCCGCCTGCGTCGGAACTCGCCTCCGGGGAATGGGACTTCGGTCGCGACCGGTCAGGAACGGCCCGTGGACGATGATCTCGCGGAGGCTCTGTGCGCGGACCCCGTGGCGGGAGCCGAGACGGGCCACCGGTGCGGCCCGCCGGTACGGCACCTTCGGTCCCGAGGTGTCGGTGCCGTCCACACGCCGTCGTTCGGCCGGGTGCTCGGGTCGATGGGCGCTACCCGTCTGGTTGACGGCCCACCTGACCCTTCTCCCACACCTGCGGTCCCCGAACCTCCCCTCGAACGACGGAGTCGACGGCGCCCGGTGCGGGCCGGGCCCCGGCGACGTCCGGGTCGGAAGGCGAGGCCAGAGGGAGGGGTCAGAGAGAGGTCAGAGGGAGAGGCCAGGGGAGAGATCAGAGGGAGAGGTCGCCGAGGCCGGGGTGGTCGTCGGGGCGGCGGCCCAGCGGCCAGTGGAACCTGCGCTCCGCCTCGGTGATCGGGAGGGTGTTGATCGAGGCGTGACGGGTGTGCATCAGGCCGTACTCGTCGAACTCCCAGTTCTCGTTGCCGTAGGAGCGGTACCAGGTGCCGGCGTCATCGCGGTGCTCGTAGGCGAAGCGCACGGCGATGCGGTTGCCGTCGTGGGCCCACAGCTCTTTGATCAGCCGGTAGTCGAGTTCGGTGTTCCACTTGCGGGTGAGCAGCGCGACGATCTCCTCCCTCCCGGTGGCGAACTCCGCGCGGTTGCGCCAGCGCGAGTCGACCGTGTAGGCCGACGACACCTTCCGCGGGTCACGGGAGTTCCACGCGTCCTCGGCGAGCCGGACCTTCTTGACGGCGGCCTCCCGGCTGAACGGCGGTAGGGGCGGGCGGGTCGTGTCCTTCATGGCAGCTCCTCAACGGACCCCGAACGGGGAGGAGAACGATCGTTCTCGGTATGTCCTGTAGACTAGAGAACGATGGTTCTCCATGCAAGGGGCAGGTAAGAAGGCAGGGATGCTGGGTCATGAGGCGGCGGAGGAGCAGGTGCTCGAGGCGGCCGAGAAGCTGTTCTACGCGCGAGGCATCCAGGCCGTGGGAATGGACGCGGTGCGCAACTCCTCCGGGGTGTCCCTCAAGCGTCTGTACCGCCTGTTCCCCTCCAAGGAGGCCCTCGTGCTGGCGTTCCTGCGGCGGCGGGACGCACAGTGGCGTCGAGCCCTCGCCGACCACGTCGAGGGGCGCGCCACACCCGACGAACAGGTCGTCGCCGTGTTCGAGTGGCTGCACGAGTGGTTCTCCGAGCCGGACTTCCGCGGATGCGCCTTCATCAACTCCTTCGGCGAGCTGGGCGGCGTGTCGGCCGACGTCGCCGAGCAGGTGCGGCACCACAAGAACGCCTTCCGCGACTACCTCACCGGACTCGTGACGGCCTCCGGGCGGCCCGCCGAACTGGCCGACCACCTCGCTCTGCTGGCCGAAGGAGCGATCACCACCGCGGCGATCTCCGGCAGTCCCGAGCCGGCGAACCGGGCACGCGACGCGGCGCGTCTGCTCATGCGCGCCTCGAGCCGGGCGACGTAGCCGCGGAACCGCCCGCGGCGAGTCGGCCGGTGGCCGCGCGGGTAGGGTCCGGGGCATGCACCCGGTCGACCGGTCCAGCGCACGTCTACGGCTTCGCGAACTCACCGGCGAGGATGTGGACGCGGTGTTCGCCGTCTACGGCAGCCCGCAGGCGACGGAGCACCTGTCGTTCGAGCCGCGCACCCGTGCACAGGTGAGGGACATCGTGGCCGGGGCGGCGGCCTCAGCCGCCGTCACGCCGCGCACGGAGTACGCCCTCGCCGTCGTCCAACGCGACACGTCCGACGTGATCGGGTTCGGCCGTCTCGCGCTCGACCCCCACCAACAGCGCGGAGCCACCATGGGCTTCGCACTGCTTCCGCGGGTGTGGGGACGCGGACACGGCGTGGAAACGGTGCGACTTCTCCTCGGCCTGGGCTTCGACGGCCTGGGCCTTCACAGGGTGTGGGGCGCCAGGTCGCCCCTCAACGAAGCGTCCGCCAGGACCATGGCCGCCGTCGGCATGGTGGAGGAGGGCGTGATCCGCGAGCACGTCCTCAAGGCCGGCCGGTGGCGGGACTCGGTGGTGCACGCGATGCTCGATCGGGAGTGGCGTTCGGCAGGACGCAACTGACCCGCCGGCCGGAATCCCGACGCGGCGGACGCGCGTGCGGTCTCCTCCCGTCGGGGTTGCCTCCCGTCGGGGTCGCCTCCCGTGCGGCGACAGCCGTCGCCCGCCCGCTCGGGAGAGGGCGACGACCACTGTGCACCGCGGCGTGCAGGGGGACCCGACGCGGAGTCCGGCAGCTCAGAGCCCCGGGTGATGTCAGTGCCGTCCGTCATGATCGGAGGCATGAACGAGATCGCCACGGTTGTGTCCCCCACTCCCCGCAGGTGGAGCGGCTTGGCCGCGTCCGCCGCCCTGCAGGGCCTCGTCGGGGCCTCCGGCAGCTGGAACGAGGACTCCTTCGCCGACATCCGCCGCTTCGGCAGCTACGTCGAGGGCAGTTGGGCACCCGAGCCCGGCGCACGGGAGGTCCGTCCCCCCGCGGCGGGCAGCTGGACGGAACTCATAGGCCGTCCCGGCGCTCTCGCACTGCGCGCCGCCGCCCCCGCCACCCGGCCGGAGCGCCGCGACGTGCTGCTCGACTTCCTGGAGATGTGGGCCCGGACGCCCTTCGTCGACCCGGCCTACCGCTTCCGCCTGGGCCGGCTCGCCGGAACGACCTCGTTCACCGTCCGCGACCACCGCGGCGCCTCCTTCGGGCTGCACCTGCCGGCCGCCCGCACGACGCGCTACCTCGAGGTGCTGCTCCCCGGCAGCGAGACCGCCCCGCGCCCGGAGGAACCGCTGTACGTCGCGGACTGCCCACGCGGTTGGGGAACCCGGGAGCAATTGCTGCGCCTGGTGGAACTCGTCCGCGAGCGCGGTCCGGTCGCCTGGGACGCGGACGCGGTCCTGGCCCTGAGCGAGGCGACCGGGCTCAGCCGTCCCGCCGCCGCCCTCGTCCTGGCCGGCAATCCCGGTACGGGCGGCTACTACCAGCCCTTCCTCGACGACCACGAACGCGCCGCGTTCGGCTTCAAGGTGGGCGAACTCGAGTCGGCACGCGCCGAGTTGTCGATGCTGGACGACGGCGAGCGGCTCACCCTGCTCGCCGACGTGATGCCCGCGGACCCCGCGGACCTGTGGGAGCCCGGCGGCCTCGCCCGTGTCGCGCAGCGCACCGCCGCGGCCTGGGCGCAGCAGCACGGCAACCGCCCCCACGCGCCGTGGAGCACCTGGCAGGCCGCGGTCGCCCTGGAGACCCGGATGCCGGCCACCCACCTGTGCCACCTGCTCCTCGACCCGGCCGACGCCACCCTGCCGCCGGGCTTCTACCTGCGGGTGTGGCCCTGCCCGGCCGAGCACCGCCACCTGCGCACCGCGTGGGACGTCATGGGCGACTACGACGCCACGACCGTCGCGGACGCCGTCTTCACCGCCCTTCCGTGGGCGTACGCGGACCTTCCCGCCGGTGACCCCGTCCGCTCCGGGGCACCGGAGGCCGTCCGCCACCTGCGCAAGGTGCTGGCCGGCCGCGACTCACCGGCCCGCGTCCTGCGCTCGGGCCTGATCCGCGGCAGCTCGGGGAGCCGACGCTGGGACTGGCTGACCGACGGCACCTGTGACCGTGTCATGGCCCGGATCACCGCCGACGACCTGCCTCCCGGCCGCTACGAATCCGACCCGCGGGCCTGCGTCCCCGACCTGGTCACCGACGTCGCCGCCACCCTCGGCCTGTCCGAGGACGCCGCAGCCCTCCACCTCCAGCTCCTGCTGCTCCCGGTGCCGTCGGACCGCAACGTGCGGCGCTGGAACGGCTGGACGGCGGCCCGCCACAAGGCGGCCGCGGCGGAACTGGTGGCAGGAGGCCTGGTGGTGGAGGACCGCCGTGCCCGCGCGGGCCGCAGCCTCTTCCTGCCCGGTCCGTGGGCCCACGCCAAGAAGCCGCTGCCGCCGATGGAAACCTGGAAAGCACCCCTGATCGACGCGCTACTGAGCGCCGACGGCAGCGAGGTGAGGGCCTTCGAACTGCTCCCGGGCACACTTCCCGAGCTGTTCACCGAAGCATGGCGCCGGGTCCGCAGCGGCGAAGGACCGGCGGCCTGACCCCGCGCCGAGCCCGGACGGGGCGCGACGACCCGCAACTGCTTCGAGGACTCCGAGGACGTCCTGGACACCTTCTACACCGACGTGGCCGGCTACTGGCAGGTCAGCGGCAACACCTTCGACAACGTGACCTGGTCCGGTCCCGGCAGCGAGAACCACCCGGCGGGCCCGAACCCGCAGTCCGACACGGCCGTCGGCAACCCGTACTCCTACGGCCTCGACTCGGCCGGCTGCGTGCCGGGCATCGTGAGCCGGACGGCGGGCGCCAACAAGGGCCTGAGTGTTTCGGACGGCACGTGCTGACACGGCGACGGCCACCGTCGGCCCGTTGGGCGAGACGGTCACACGGAACGGCCGGGGCTCATCGCGAGCCCCGGCCGTTCCGTGTGACCGTGCCCCCCGAGTGCGCTGTGACACCCACGGCGGACCAGGGCACGGTCGTCGGCCAACCGGACGCGGCGGGGCTCGGTTCGGGCATCGCCTCCGCCGACCGGAGCGCGGCCCGAGCGCCTTGGGAGTGCCACGGGAGTGTGACGGGACGGGACGGGAGCACGGTCCGGGCGGACGGCAGAGCCGGGGGAGCGCCGTGGGCCTGCCAGGTGACTGCCGTGGGCAGACATTCACCGGGAGAGCCGCCGGAAAAGGACTCGTACGCCCCTCAGCGGTGAGGACGGTGAGAGTCGCCGGGAAGGAGAAGCCGTGCCCCAGCCCGACGACGAGCGTCTGGTCGATCTCGCAGCACGACTCGCGCACGACGACCCCCGTTTCGCCCGAGCCCTGGCGACCGGACGCCCCACCGGGCCCCGTGAGTACCGACGCACCCGCGACTGGTGGGTGCTGGGCACAGGGGTGGTTCTGCTGGTGGCCGGGATCGCCCTGTCCGACGGTTTGCTCATCGCCACCGGGCTGGCCCTCAGTGGCATCGCCGTGCAACTGCTCGACCCGGACCGGACGCGCCCACCGCACCGCGGACCGCGGCCGCACTGACCCGGCCGCGCTGACCCGGCCGCGCGGGAAGTGGCGGCCAGTCAGGCGGGGGAGACCCTCAACTCGCCGCCGTCGCAACGACGTCCCGTGCGGCGAACCACCAGCCGGCGAGTCCCACCGGCGTGCACCCGCTCCACACCACTGTGCGAACTTCTATGCGAGTAGAGGTTTGGGGGTGCGCTAGAATCCTTTACCGAGCTCTTACGCTCCGGTGAGCGCTGTTTCGCTCAGTCGTTGGATCGTGATGTGTCCGGCCCCGGGCCGGCGTGATGGGGGGCGTGAGATGGGCCGAGTCGTGCGCGTCCGCGTCCACAACGCCGCCCGTGACAGCGTTCCCGATACCGACGGCGCCGGTGTGAGCGGCCGCGCCCGGCGTTGATCCGTCCCCGGCGCTGATCCGCCCCGGCGCGACCCCCGCCCGCTCCGGCGGCCGGCACCGGAATCCCGCGGCCGACACTGCGTCACCTCGTCATCCGCTCCCGTCCCGGCCTGCGTCAGCGTGATGAGGCCACCGTCCCACCCGGTATCCGACGGAACGGCCCCGGGCCGCGCCGATCGGCCACCTCCCTGACCCGACCGCACCGCGCGCCGCCCCACACCGCGAAGACATCCCGCGGCAACCGGCCCGACCGGACGACCGACCACCCGCACCCGCCCCCACGGCACGCCCGCCGCCGGCACCCAGCACCCGCCGTCGGAGCACCCGCAACGGCACAGACGCCGCCGCCGAACCGATCAACGGAGGTCAGACGCCCGTGCACGACACCACCGCCATGCTCATAGAACTAGGGGCGATCATCCTCGCCCTGGGACTGCTGGGACGCCTGGCCGGACGAGTGGGCTTCTCGCCCATACCCCTGTACCTGCTCGCCGGACTCGCCTTCGGTCAGGGCGGCATCCTGCCGCTCCAGGCCAGTGAGGGGTTCGTCGCCACCGGAGCCGAGATCGGCGTCATTCTCCTGCTGTTGCTGCTCGGACTGGAGTACAGCGCCTCTGAACTCGTCACCACCCTCAAGACCCAGTACCCCTCCGGCGCGGTCGACTTCGTCCTCAACGCGGCCCCCGGGGCGGTGATGGCGCTGCTGCTCGGCTGGGGCCCGGTGGCCGCCGTCGCGCTGGCCGGCGTCACCTGGATCTCCTCCTCCGGCGTGATCGCCAAGGTGCTCGGCGACCTGCGCAGGCTCGGCAACCGCGAGACACCGGTCGTGCTCGGTGTGCTGGTTCTGGAGGACCTGGCCATGGCCCTGTACCTGCCGATCCTCACCGCCCTGCTCGCCGGGGTGAGTCTGGCGGGCGGTGCGGTCACGCTGCTCATCTCGCTGGGCACCGTCGGCGCCGTGCTGTACGTGGCTCTGCGCCACGGCCGACTGGTCAGCCGCGCGGTCTCCTCGGACAACGCCGAGACACTCCTGCTGGCCGTCCTCGGACTGACCCTCCTCGTCGCCGGTGTCGCGCAGCAGTTGCAGGTCTCCGCCGCCGTGGGCGCCTTCCTGGTGGGCATCGCCCTGTCGGGCGAGGTCGCCGAGGGCGCCAGCAATCTCCTCACCCCGCTGCGGGACCTGTTCGCCGCGGTGTTCTTCGTCTTCTTCGGCCTGCACACCGATCCCGCGGACATCCCGCCTGTGCTGGCTCCCGCGCTCGCCCTGGCCACCGTCACCACGCTGACGAAGATCGCCACCGGTTACTGGGCCGCCCGCCGCTCGGGCATCTCCTCCCAGGGCCGCTGGCGGGCGGGCGGCACGCTGGTGGCGCGCGGAGAGTTCTCCATCGTCATCGCCGGACTGGCCGTCGGCGTCGAACCGCGCATCGGCCCGCTGGCCACCGCCTACGTCCTGATCCTGGTCGTCCTCGGCCCGCTCGCCGCCCGGTGGACCGAACCCCTGGCCCGCCACCTCACCCGCCGTCGGGCGCCCACGTCGTCTGCCGCCGCCGCGGCGACCGATCCCGCCAAGGAAGCGGCGCACGCGAACGGCTGAGGGGCCGTTGCACTGTGCCCGCCTGGGCCGCGCGGCCTGTTACCCCATCTCGCCGCGTTGCCGGAGAGCCCTCGTAGCGGAGCTACCAGGGCTCTCCGGCGCCTTGCGATGCACGACACCGCACCACGCGGCCTGATCAGGCGCTCATAGTGCAGGGACCCCTGAGCCCGACCGCCGGCCCGGACGGCGCCCCCGCAGGCGCGGTGACCGGGACGACCGCAGAGGCGCGCTCCGGGTCACTCCCGCCCGAGGATCGCCGCGGCGGCGTCGACGCCCTCGCGCGTGCCGATCACGATCAGGACGTCCCCGCCGGCCAGCCGGAAGTCCGGCCCCGGGGAAGGGATCGCCTCGGCGCGCCGCAGTACCGCCACGATCGACACACCGGTCTCCGTACGCATCCGGGTCTCGCCCAGCAGTCGGCCGTTCCAGTGCGAAGTCCCCGACAGCTCGACCCGCTCCGCGACCAGTCCCAGCGCGGTCGTCGACAGCAGGTTCGGACTGTGGTGCGCGGGCATCAGGGCGTCGAGGAGGGTGGCCGCCTCGCCCGCGGTGAGTCGCACGGACAGCGCACAGGCGTCCGGGTCGTCCGCCCGGTAGGCGTTGAGGGTGCGGGAACCGTCCCGGTGGGCGACCACCGACAGCCGCCGCTGCTCCCGCGTGGTCAGGTCGTAGCGCACGCCGATCCCCGGCAACGGCGTACTGCTCATGCGCGCAGCGCCCACGGCTGTCCCCCTGTCCGATTCGAGTGTTTCTTCGAACTCTGTTTGATGACACCCTAACGAGCGGCCCGGGTTCGTCCGGCCGTCGCCCGTTCGTCTCCTCCCCGTCGGCCGGAGGACACGTCGCGTCCGGCTGCCGGCACCGAGGCCGCGGGGACCGGGCGGCGTGTGCCGCCTGCCGGACCGGACGCACCGGAAGGAAGCCGAGCATGATCGAGTGGGTTTCCCTCAGAGTCGGGGCCCGCCCCGTCCCCGGACTCGTGGCCACGCCGGTGGTATGGGCTGCGGCGTCCGGTGGGGCGTTGCTGCTGGTGGCACTCCTCAACACCCTCGTCGGGCCGGGGCGACCCTCACTCGCCCTGACCGTTCTGTCCCTGCTCGCAGCGCTGTCGGGACTGCGCGCCCACTTCGCCGCCGCCCCCGGCACTGCCGTGCTGTGCTGGCTGTTCCTCAACGGGTTCGCCATTCCGCCCGCGGGCACCCTCAGCTGGGCGGCGCACCGCG
Source organism: Streptomyces sp. NPDC030143 (assembly GCF_055573695.1). Lineage (NCBI taxonomy): Bacteria > Bacillati > Actinomycetota > Actinomycetes > Kitasatosporales > Streptomycetaceae > Streptomyces > Streptomyces sp. NPDC030143. The sequence goes on along the minus strand of NZ_JBVIAY010000006.1, from coordinate 180,117 downwards.
ACGCGTTCTGGCTCACCTGCCTGTTCACCGCCGCCGTCCTGGGTACGGCCCTGGCACGCCTCCACCACGCCCGCGCCGCCTACCGACGGGTCACCGCGGGCCCGGGTGCCGCCGCACCCGGAGCGGTCCGCGCACCGCACGACCGCTGAACGCGCAGGGCGTCGCGAGCCGGGCTCCCTTCTGTTCGGAGCTTCGACTCACCGCGTGCGCGGCAGAGTCGTCGACACCGTGCGCGGCCCGGCCGCGGGTGCGACCGCGCCACGACCGGCGCGGGGCGCGTCGGCGGGATCGATCGCACCGGAGCGGACGGCTGGTCAACGCGCGCGGGCGATCCGCTCCACTCGCTCGTGGATGCCTTCCACATGGTGCTCGGACTCCGGCTTCATCAGGACGCTGCGCAGGATGCGCGCGCCGTCGGCGTCCGCGCCGATCTTCGGGTGGCGTGCGGTGAACGCCTCGCGGTCGGCCTTGAGGGTGCTCAGGAACACCGGATCGGCGCTCGCCATGCCGGCCGCCAGGACACGCGCCGAGGCCGCGTCGACGGCGCTCAGGGCGGCGGGGTCCACGACCGGGAAGTAGCTGACGATGTCCAACTCGGGAGGCTGGTAGAGCTCCAGGGTGTCGGACGCGGCGATCAGGTCCGCCCACTTCAGCGCGGCCCGCCGACCGGCCGCCAGGACACGGCCGAGCCCTTCGGGTGTGGGCGCGAGGAGTTGGAACGTGAGCCACAGAGCGGCGGCGGAGGCGCCGGCCCGGGAACACTCCAGGCTGATCTCGCCGAGGTGCAGCTCGGTGGAGGTGAAGTAGGTGTAGGGCGAGTCGTGGAGGTAGAAGCGTCCGACCCCGGGATCGCGGAAGAGGACGGCTCCGCAGCCGTAGGGCTGGAGTCCGTGCTTGTGGGGGTCGACGACGATCGAGTCGCAGCTCGCGATGGCCCGCCACGGCTCGGGCGCGAGCCCTTCGGGGCCGTCCGCTCCGGCGAGCAGGGTGAAGAAGCCGCCGTAGGCGGCGTCGACGTGCAGCCGGACACCGTAGCGCTCCTTCAGTGCCAGGGCCTCGTGGACGGGGTCGACGGCTCCCAGGCCGGTCGTTCCGGCGGTGAGGACGACCGTACCCACCTGACCGGTCCGCACAACGGCTTCGAGGGCGTCGAGGTCGAGGCGTCCGCGGTCGTCGGTGGGCACGGGGTGGCCCTTCACGCCGAGGACGTGGCACATGCGGCCGTGGGTGTAGTGGGCGTCGGCGCTGTAGGCCACGCCCAGGCCGGGGTGGAGCTCCCGGGCGACGAAGAGCGCTTCGAGGTTGGCGATGGTGCCGCTGGTGGTGAGGTGGCCGAGGTGGGTGTCGTAGCCGAACATCGTGGCGAGCTGCGCGACGGCCTCGCGTTCCATGCGGGCGGTGGCGGGGCCGCCGTCGAGGGCGTGGTTGTTGGGGTTGATCAGCATCGTCGTGAGGTAGCCGACCACGGCGGCCGGATGCGGCGGCTTGAGCATCTGACCCGCGTAGTGCGGGTGGAAGAACGGGTAGTTGTCCGTCAGCCGTCCGGTGAACTCCTCGAAGACGGCGGCGAAACGGTCGTCCTCCACGAGGAGCGACGGGTGCCGCTCGTAGGGCCCGAAACCGCCGGCCCACTTCTCTATGGCGTCGGCTGCCTGACCGAGCCAGTGCTGCAGGTCCATGGGCTTCCCTTCTCAGGTTCTGCGGTGTGGTGACTCGCACAGCATAGAGTTTCATTGACTGCTCAGCAATTGACTGCTCAGTAATTGAGGTCTCGGTAAATGATCCGGCAGTAAGATCGAGGCGTCGAGGTCCGGACGGGGCCGAGGCGCGGACGAGAGGAGACGGACCGGTGGATGCCGCCACTCGGCAGGGCGACCAGGGAGACCGGGCAGCAAGGGCTGCGCGTGACCAGGCCGCCGGCGCCGCGCGTGACCGGGCAGACGAGGCCGCCCGCGCCGCGCATGCGCAGGAAGACCAGGAAGACCAGGGCGGCCGACAGGACCAGGGCGCCCAGGCCGCGCGTGCCGCCAACAGTCGACGCGTCCATGACTTCGGTCTGCTGATCAAGGCCGCCACCCGGCTGGGCCAGCGGATCGACACCGCCCTGCGGCAGGAGTGCGGGGTCAGCCACACGATGTTCGAGGTCCTGATCCGGCTCTGCCGGAACCCCGACGAGCAGGTCTCGCAGCGCACGCTGGCCGACGACCTCACCCTGACCAGCGGTGGCATCACCCGTCTGATCGACCGCATGGAAGAGGCCGGTCTCGTCCGCCGCGTGCCGTCACCCGAGGACCGCAGAAGCGTTCTGGTCGAACCGACGGATCAGGGCCGCGCCGCGTTCCTCCGCGCCGCGGCCGTGCACACCCGGGTCGTCGAGCGGTACTTCGTCGCACCGGTGGCCGACGACGACTACGGGCGGCTGACCAGCTCGCTCCACGAGATCAACAAGGCGCTGCGCGACGGGTGACCGCCGTCGGTGCGGCCACGAGGGCGGCTGCCGGAACCCGGTGGAGCCGCGGTGCCGCCACCGCACGGCCTCGGCGGATCCGCCGGCGACGTACCGGGTGGACCTACGTCTTCACCGCGGACGGACAGACGCCTGACCCTCGACGTCGTGGTCCGCGCGCCCGAGGTGGCGGGGCACCTGGGGTTCTTGCACCATGCCCGCGATGCCCCGGCGACACCGGCCGACGGCGTCAACGGTTGCCCGCTCGCCGGACTCCGCTGCGTCCCGACGGCGTGGCGGACACGGCGAGGACAGACAGCAGGACCAACGCGCAGGCCGGGCCGAGGACGGTCCAGGGGGCCAGTTCCACATACGGCTGGTTCTCCGACAGGAGACGGCCCCACTCCGGTGTCGGCGGCTGTTCGCCCAACCCCAGGAAGCCGAGTGAGGCGAGGACCAGGACGGTGGTGGGCAGCCGCAACAGCGCGTTGCGCAGGACCCCTGGCAGCACGGCGGGGAGGTAGTGGTGGCGCAGGAGATAGCGCGGGCCGGCGCCGAAGGAGACCGAGGCGAGCAGGTGACCGCTCGCCCGTTCCTCGTCGAGCAGTGCGCAGGCCTGGGCGGCGTAAGGGGTCCAGCCCACCGCGCACACCGCGCACGCGGCGCCGAAGACCGAAGGCCCGGTCACCGCGGTCGTCAGCAGTCCGGCGAGGACGGCGGGGAGCGTGGACACCACCTCTGTGAGACCCACGCCGACCCGAGTCGACATACCGATCGACAGCCCGATGACGGCGCTGACCGCTGTGACCGCGAGGGCCACACCGGCCGTGCGCAGTGCCCCGTGGCCCAGCCGGGCCAGCAGATCGCGGCCGAGGGAGTCCGTGCCCAGTGGGTGCGCGGCCGACGGCGGCAGGAGCCGGGCGGCCGTGTCCACGTGCAGGGGGTCGCGCAGCAGACCGGCCACGACGAGGGCGAGCAGGGCGACGGCACACAGTCGGGCGACCCAGCGCGTGGAGCGCCGCCGCGGGAGGGCCTTCTGGTGCAGGGCGGGGAGCGCGCCGTCCCGCAGGGCCGGGCCGAGCAGGGCGCGGCGCAGGACCTGGAGGAGGAGGCCGGCGGTGACGCCGAGCAGGACGAGCAACAGCGTCGCGGTCTGCAACGGAGGGAAGTCCTGGGCCACGGCGGCGTCGAGGGCGAACCGGCCGAGGCCCGGGATGTTGAAGATCTTCTCCACCGCGACCGCGCCGCCGACCAGCGCGACGACGGTCGGCAGGAGCTGCGGCAGCACACCGGCCAGCGCGCGACGCAGCGCGTTGCGAGCGGTCAGGCCGGGCGGGAGACCGTGGGCGCGCCAGGTCCGCGCCCACGGCTCGTCGAAGGCGGCGGGCAGGGACTGGTCGAGCAGGCCGCCGATCATCGCCCCGGACGGCACACCGAGGGCGAGCGAGGGCAGCACCATCGACGCCGGCCCTTCCCAGCCGCTGGACGGGAACCAGCCCAGCCACACCCCGCACACGGTGGCGAGCAGTGAGGCGAGCAGGAACTTGGGCAGTGCGGCGAGGACGGCCGCCACGGTGCCCGCCCGCGCCTGTCGCAGCCGTCGCCGGGACCCGAGGTACAGGGTGCGGGCGCTGACCAGCGCGGCCACCGCGACCGTGACCGCGAACGCACCGAGCATCAGGGTGACGGAGACCGCGAAAGCCGACGTCACCTGGGGCAGGACCGCCTCCCCCGACACCCAGGAGGTGCCTGCGTCTCCCCGCGGCAGCCCGCCCAGCCAACGAAGGAGATGAAGGAACGGCCCCTCGTCCAGACCCAGTTGCTCACGTACGACGGCCAGTTGCGCCGGGGTCGCGTCCTGATCGGCGGAGCGGGCCCGCAGGACCGTCAGCGCGGGGTCGGTCCCGGACAGCCAGGGCAGCAGACCCACGGCCGTCAGCAGCACGGCCCCTGCGGTGAGGCGGCCGACACCCGTGCGCAGTCCGGCCCCTCGGACCGGCGTGCCGGCCGATGTCACGCCCATCTACTTCAGACGGGTGTCGACGTCGACCAGCGACCGCTCACGCGGGTCGAGGGCAATGCCCTCGACGTCGGTGGCGATGCCCTGCACGACCTTCTCGTGGACCAGCGGCACGACGGCGTCCGTGCGCAGGACCTCGGCCTCCGCCCGCATGATCTTCTGGTGCCGCCGCGTGAGGTCACCCTCCCGCGCGGCGCTCTCGATGGCCTGGTCGACCTTGACGTCCTTCAGGCCCGTGATGTTGTAGACGCCGTCGCTCGTGAAGTCGCTGGCGAGGTAGGCGACCGCGTCGCCGGTGTCGAGGAGCGTCACGCGGGAGAAGACGAGCGCGTCGTACTCGCCGGCGAGGAGGCCGGCCTCCATCTGGGAGTACTCACGCACATCCTGCTTCACGGTGAAACCGGCCCTCTCCAACTGCTGTTGGAGAACGGTCGCGGCCTCGGGCAGTTCCGCCCGGTTGGTGATGGCGGCCAGGCGGATCGTCTTTCCTCTGGTCTTCGCCTTGACCTGCGCGGTGGTCGCCGCCGTGGCGCGCCCGGTCACCGCGACACGGTTGTCGGCCGCCCAGGGGACGGCGGGCCCGAACAGGCCCCGGGCGGGGTCGGCGTACCCGCCGAAGACGGAGTCCACGAGGGCGGAACCGTCCACTGCCTCACGGGCGGCCGCCCGCAGGCTCGCGTCCGCGAAGACGCCACCGCCGCGGGTGTTCAGGAGCAGGCTGTCGGTGCGCACGGAGGACACTTCGTGACGGGTCTCGGGGTCCAGCAGCTTCGCCTGCGCGGTGGGGATCCACTCGGCCACGTCGACGGCGCCGCCGCGGAGGGCGTTGGCGCGTGCGGTGCCGTCGACGATCCAGGTGACGTCGATGCCGGACAGCTTCGCCTTGCCTCCCCAGTAGCCGTCGTAGCGGTCGAGCGTCGCCTTGCTCTTCCCGGCGAGCCTCGTGATCTTGAAGGGGCCAGTCCCGGTGCCGATCGGGTCGGCGGTCCCGGCCTTCGCGTACGCCTTGGGGGAGAGGATGCTCAACGCGGGGCTGGCGAGCCGCAGCGGGAGCACCGGGTCGGCGGTCCTGGTGGTGATGGTGACGGTGTCGGCGTCCTCGGCCTTCGCGGTGAGGGTGACGTCGCTGAGGACGCGGGGTTTGGGTTTGGCGGCACCCGCGTGGTCGAGCGCGTTGACGACGGATCGGGCTGTCACCTCGGTGCCGTCCTGGAAGTCGGCCTTGCGCAGCTCGAACGTCCACGTGGTGGCGTTCGTCCGCTTCCAGGACGTGGCCAGCGCGGGCGCCGCGGCGCCGTCCTTGTTCAGCGTGGTGAGTCCCTCGGTCACGGAGAGCTTGCCCAGCACGGTGGCGTCGTTGCTGTACGGCGACAGGGCCTGCACCGGCGGGACCGCGAGAGCGACCCTCAGCCGGCCGCCCGACCCGGCCTTGTCATCGGTACTCGCTCCGCCCTCCCCCGACACGAAACAGCCGGCCAGCAGCGGGGCGAGGGCGAGCACCGTGACGAGGCCACGGGAAGGGTACGGGCGCATGGTTGATCCTGTCGTGCGGAGGGGCCGGTCACACCTGCGCGTACGTCGTACGGAGGTGAGCCCGCGCCAGTGTATTAGGCAAGGCTTACCAACTTTTGATCAGGTAGGTGAAAACTCAATAAAGAAGATGTGCATGTCACACCACGTGGACTCGGTGTCACGGTGTCCACGCCCCGATGCCGGGTGCTCGTCACCTCGGTCGCCTGCTCGGGCGTCCCTGTCCGGGCGGGGCCCGGGTCGCGCGCCGCGGATCGTCCGGTCCGCCCCCGCCCCGCCATGGGGGCACTGCCCGCTACGCGTCCTGGACCCGGCGGCCCGTGGTGGAGGCGAAACCGAGCCAGGTGTGGCGGTTGCCCCACCAACACCAGCCGACCTTCGGTGCGTTGCGACGCTCGCGGCCGTCCCGTCCGGTGCCGTTGCTGATCCAGATCGCCGGGGTGCGGGCGTCCAGTTCGCCGTTCGCCTTGCGCAGCCGGGAGCCGATGGTCATGAAGCAGCGGTTGCGCTCGAGGGCTGCCGGCTGTTGGAGCACCCAATGGATGCCTTCGGCGAGCAGCAGCGGGGTGCGGTTCTCCTTGGTGAGCGCGGGCAACGCCTCCTCCGGGCTCCAGTTGGACATGTGGTCACCGCGGTCGAGGCCGGTGACGAGGTAGAGCGGAACATCAGGCAGCTCGACGGTGCAGGGGGCGAAGTCGTCGACGTCGGGCATGTCGGTGACGACGAACCCCGGCTTGTCGGCACGGCGCAGCAGCGGCGTCAGGGCGGAGGCGGGGGCTCTGCTCGGGTGGACGGCGAGCAGGGCGCCGTCGCTGCCCGCGAGGGACTCTGCCGTCCCGGCGAAGGCGCGGATCCCGGCTGCGGGAAGCCCGGCGATCTCGTGCACCCCCAGCTCGATCAGCCGTTCGGCTTGCGTGCTCAAGGCCGGGAGCGTGGGCAGAACGGCGGAGGTGGCGGGCTTGTCGTCGGGCACGATGCTCCTCGGGGCGGGCGACATGAACAGACTCAGGGGCAACGAGTCGGCCCGGACAGACGTTCCCGCCGGGCGGGCAGCGGCAGCGGGCACCCCCAAGCCGGCCGACTTCCGAAGTCGCCCGGTCAGCCCCGAAGTGCGGACAGGTCCTCGCCGCTGAGATGGAGATCGCACACAGTCCACCACCTTCAGCCTGGGGAGCGGCCCGGTGAGGACGCATGCGATTTTCCGGGGGCCGGAGCACCTGCCGCCGAGGCCGGGCGAGCCCGCCACCGGGGCTGCCCTCGAGTGAGGGGTCCGAGGGCGGGAACCCTCACCCATGAGTGGTCGGCGGTGCGCTCGACCGTACCGTTCTGCGCTGTTCCTGCCCGCTATCGGGCAGAATCGTGGATGTTCCCATGCCTTCAGCCTAGGGTGATCGCCGGTGATCACTGCCGTCGGACGAACAGCGGCGCCACGCACCCGAAGCGAAAGGGACACGCATGTACGCCCTCCCCACCCGCACCGAGGCCGTCGTCTTCGACTGTGACGGCTTGCTGGTCGACACAGAGGCCTGCTGGAGCGTCGCGGAAGCGGCCATCTTCGCGGCGCACGGCCATCCCTTCGGCCCGGAACAGAAGGCCCTGGTCATCGGCCGCACCGTGGAGGCCGCCGGAGAGGCCATGGCCCGGTACCTCGGGCGCCCCGACGCCGGTGCCGAACTCACCGCCGAACTCCTCGAGCGAGTCCGCAAGGAGCTTTCCCGAGGCGCCGCGCCCCTTCCCGGGGCGGTGGAACTGGTGCGCGCCGCCTGCCGGGCAGCCGTCCCCGTCGCCGTGGCCAGCAACAGCCCCCGCGAACTGCTGGACGCGGCCCTGTGGTCGGCGGGCCTCGCCGACTGCTTCACCCATTCGTTCGCCGCCGACGAGGTGCGATCCCCCAAGCCCGCACCGGAGCTCTACCTCACGGCCTGCGAGACGCTCGGTGCGGCCCCGGGGCGTTCCGTCGCCTTCGAGGACTCGGCCACGGGCATCGCCTCGGCGCGTGCCGCCGGGCTCTACGTCGCGGTCGTACCCTCCCTGCCCGGAGCCGAGCTCGACCACGACTGGCTGGGCACGAGTCTGGCCGACGCCGCTGTGCGCGAGTGGGCCCGAGCCCTGGGCCAGGACACCGCCCGCTGACCCGGTCGTCGCCCGCTGACCCGGTCGCCGCCGCGCCGTGCGTCGGGGGCCGCGGGTCGGCCGTAACGCTTTTCGCACCCCGGTCCAAGTACGGGTGAAGAGTTCGAAGTGACTCCAGGGACCTCCGGCAAGGAGGCCGCGGAACCTCCGACGAGAAGGAGACCCCTGTGGACGAAGCGGAACGGTTACGCGGTGGCCCCGCCGCGGCGGTACGTGACCCGCGGCTCTTCGCGGAGTTCCACCGGCGCCACGACGAGGTGATGCGGTTCGTGGCCCGCCGGGTCGACGACCCGCACACGGCGGCCGATCTGACGGCCGAGATCTTCCTCGCCGTCCTCGACTCCGCCCACTCCTACCGGCCGCGTCTCGGCAGTGAGACGGCCTGGCTGTACGGCATCGCGCGCAACGCCGTCTCGTCGGAGCGCCGTCGTGTCGTCCGGGAGACGCAACGCGATCTGCGCATCTCCGGGCGGCGGTGGATGTGAGGTCTCGCCGGACGGGCTGAGCACGTCGCCGGCCGCCGCACGGATGCCCCCAGAGCAGTGTCGAATTCGCCCAACAAGCCTCATCAATACCGCATATGAGGGAACGTCACATGCAAATGACGTCAGTCGATACGATCATTCGCATGACCACGGACAAACGATTCGAGCAGGCCTCACTCCTCTACGAGCGCGCCGTCTTCGGCGGTGACAGCACCGTGCTGGAGACCGCCGATCTGGGTCTCGACGCGGTCGAGGCGGACCTCGCTCTGGCCCGTGGCCGACTGATCCATGCCCGTTTCCTGGACGAGCGGGTCGAGGACGCACGGGAGCTGGAGCTGTTCGAGCGTGCGGCGGAGCTGTACGCAAGCCTCGGCGACACCCGGAGCGAAGGCGAGGCTCTGTTCTGGGTCGGGACCTTCCACCAAGTGGTCCGGGGCGACACCGAGGCGGCGCTGCCCGCCTTCGAACGCGCGCTCGACCTCGCCACCGAGACCGGGGACCGGCTGACCATGTCCTACGCCCTGCGGCACCTCGGCTTTGCGGAGCACATGGCCGGACGGCTGGACGCAGCCCGCGCCTCCCTCGAGGAGTCCACCCGTCTCCGTCGTGAGCTGGGCTTCCTTCCCGGTGTGGCCGCGAACCTGATCGGGCTGGCCTATCTCGCCGCGCAGCAGGGGCGACGGGACGTGGCGGCGACCCACCTCGGCGAAGCGACGTCACTGGCGGAAACCACCGACGCCCAGGGTGTCCTGCGCTGGGTGGCGGACGCCCGCGAGGAGCTCGACCTGCCGGATGCCGGCGACCGGCAGGACACGGCCCAGGGGTAGGCCTCGCGGGCCTGTGGGCGGCGCATCCCGGGCAGCAGCACTGCATGAAGCCGCAACCGCGTTTCACCTTGGCCGCGACCACCCTCGACGCACCCGACGCACGGGAACTCGCGCAGTTCTACCGGGATCTGCTCGGGTGGCCGACGCGGAAGGAAGAACCGGGCTGGGTCGAGATCGCACCACCCGACGGCTCGGCCGGGCTGTCGTTCCAGACGGAGCCGCTCTTCACCCGCCCGCGGTGGCCTGCCACCCGGACCGAGCAGCAGATGATGACGCACCTGGACATCGAGGTGAACGACCTGGCCCCAGCCGTCGAGCACGCCCTCGCCCTGGGAGCGACCGTGGCGGAGTTCCAACCGCAGGACGACGTGCGCGTCCTGTACGACCCGGCGGGCCACCCGTTCTGCCTCTTCGTACCACCCGGCCGTGGCGCCTGACAGCGGGTCAGGCGGCGGCCGGGCTCGGTGCGCCGTGGAACTTGCCGAAGTGCTTGTGGTGCGGTGAGCACAGACACAGTCCGTCGTCGAAGTGCAGGTCGAGCGGCATGCGCGTGATCCGGCCGAACAGCGTTGGGCCGCGTCGCAGCACCCGTGATCGGATCGTAGTGGCGGTCCGTCCACCGTGGACCGGGGTCGCGCCCCTCGTCGTCGGTGTCGCCGTCGCCGATGGCCCGGCGCGGGGGTCAACCAGATGGCCGTCAGCGTCGTCTGACTCAGTGGTCCGGGCGAGTGCCCGGTCGTTCGGTTATCGCTGCTGGAGGCGCCCCATGGCCATGGTCGGTCTGTTCTGGATCACCGAGGAGTCGGTGTACGTGGGGGCTGAGGCCTCCGGCGCCACCACCGGTGTGCGGCTGACCGAGGACGGCGTCGAGATGGTGGGGACCGACCGCGGCGCGTCGTGGAGCTGGAGCGAGGTGCGGCGGCTGGACGTCGGTGACGTCACCGTGCGCTCCGCCGCCCGGCGTGTGGTGTCCGTGGCGCTGGACTCGGTCCTCGTGGCGCTCAGCGGTGTGAACGATCTGCCGCCCGCCTACACCGTGCGCGTCGAGACCGACGAGGACGTCGTCGAAGTGAGCGTTCTGTCAGCGGTCGCCGGAGGCATCTACACGCCCGTCGAGTTCGAGCTGTCCCGCACGCTCCTGTCCCGGCTCGCCGACGGCCGCACTTCCGTCGGCGAGTTGGTCGCCTGGCGACGCGACCACGCCACCGACGACACCCCGCCCGGTGAAGAGCGCGAGGCGCTGCTGCGGAAGTGGACCGGCGAGGACGGGGACTGAGCTCGCGGCGCTGGACGGTGCTCGAGGAGTGGCGGGGCCTCCACACGCGGGGTGGCCGAACGGCAGGCCTCGCCGCGCTCGAGAACGGGACACCCGGACGGGTCGGTCGGCCGGCGTGACCAGGACGACCGTCACCTCGCACGGCCCGTCGGCGAACACCTTCAACGCCTCCAGCTCAGCCGGGGCGGCGGTGAGCCCCCAGCGCAGTTTCGCGCCCACCCGTTCGGTTAGGCAGCGGCAGTGGTGCTATGCGGCCGGCGGAAGCCACTCGGCCGGGTCCTGATCGGAGACCCCGCGCCGTCACCAGGCCGCGTCGTCCCACTGGTCCAGCAGGGCGTCGGCCGTGGCACCTTCGGCGTCGGTGGCCGGCCCCTGGAGGGTCTGTTCCGTCCAGATCACCTTGCCGCGCGCCGTGTAGCGGGTGCCCCACCGCCGGGTGAACCTCGCGACGAGGAACAGCCCTCGCCCCCCTTCGTCGGTCGTCGCGGCCCGGCGCAGGTGGGGTGAGGTGCTGCTGCCGTCGGCGATCTCGCAGATCAGGTTGTCGCGGTCGTGCAGGACCCGCAGTCGTATGGGTTCGGTGCCGTAGCGGATGGCGTTGGTGACCAGCTCGCTGACCACCAGCTCGGTGGTGAAGGCCATGTCCGCCAGCCCCCACGCTTCCAGCCGGCGGGTGACGCCCGCCCGGATCCCGGCGACAGCCGCTGGGTCGACGGGCACGTCCCACTCGGCGACCCGGGAGGGATCCAGCAGGCGGGTCCGGGCGACGAGCAGGGCGATGTCGTCGCCCGGGTGCGCAGGAAGCAGGACGTCGAGGACGTCCCGGCAGGTCTCCTCCGCGGTCCGGCCGGGGTGCGCCAGGGCGTCACGCAGTGCCTTCAGGCCGATGTCGACACCTCGCTCGCGGTCCTCGATCAGACCGTCGGTGTACAGGACCAGCCGAGAGTCCTCGGGCAGCCGGAGTTCGGCGGTCTCGAAGGGCTCTCCGCCGCCCAGACCGAGCGGCGGGGAACCCGGCACGCGCACGTACTCCACCGTGCCGTCCGGGTGGACCAGGGCGGGCTCCGGATGCCCGGACCGGGCCATCGAGCACACACCGGAGGCCGGGTCGTAGATCGCGTAGAGGCAGGTGGCTCCCGTGACGCCCCCGGTGTCCCCCTCGGTGTTCACCTCGCTGTCGATGCGGGCGACCAGCTCGTCCAGGTGTCCGAGGAGTTCGTCCGGGGGCAGGTCCAGGGCGGAGAACGTGTGGACCGCGGTGCGCAGTTGGCCCATGGTGGCCGCCGCGCGCAGGCCGTGACCGACCACGTCGCCGACCACCAGCGCGACCCGGGCACCGGGCAGCGGGATGATGTCGAACCAGTCGCCGCCGACTCCGTCCACGGCGGGCAGGTAGCGGTGGGCGACTTCCACGGCCGACTGGTCGGGCAGGGTGCGGGGCAGCAGGCTGCGCTGAAGCGTCTCGGCCAGGGCGTGCTCGCGGGTGTAACGGCGGGCGTTGTCGACGGCCACCGCGGCCCGGGCGGCCAGTTCCTCGGCGAAGGCCAGGTCCTCCTCCTCGAAGGGAGCGTTCTGCGACCGCCAGAAGCTCGCCACGCCCAGCAGGACGCCCCGGGCCTGGAGCGGCACGGTGATCAGGGAGTGGAAGCCGTGCTCCCGCACGCGTCGGGCGCGTTCGGGGTCCTGGGCTGCCATCCAGCCGTCGGCAGCGGTGAGGTCGGTGTCCAGGCGGGCCCGCCCCCGATCCGGGCCGACGGCGGAGGGAGAGGTGGGGTAGCGGATCGACTCGCCCACGGGGAGGAGAGACTGTGCGCCTTCGACGCCGTGGGCCGCCGTGCGGCGCATCTCGGGGCCGTGGCCCGTCGATTCCTCACCCCGCAGGACCGGATCCAGCAGGTCCACGGTGGCCGCGTCGGCGAACCGCGGGACCGCCACCTCGGCCAGTTCCCGGGCGGTGTGCTCCACGTCCAGCGTCGTACCGATCCGCACCCCCGCCTCGTACAGCAGCCACAGGCGTTCCCGGGCCACCTCCGCCCGGCCGGCCAGCGCCCGCAGCTCCGTCGTGTCGCGCAGCGTGACCACACTGCCGTCCGGGCCGCCGTCGGGGTCGACCGGCCGCATGTTGACCGCCAGCAGACGGTCACCGGCCAGGTGCACCTCATCGGTGACACGCCGGCCCGAACCCAGCAGCCGGGCGGTGTCGGGCTCCAGGCCCAGGTCGGAGACACGGCGTTCCTCGGCGTCCGCGGGCAGGCCCAGCAGCCGTCGCGCCTCGTCGTTGGCCAGCAGCAGCCGCCCGTCGCCCCCGATGATCAGAACCCCTTCCCGCACCGCGTGCAGCACCGCGTCGTGATGCTCGTACATGCGGGTCATCTCGGACGGGTCCAGACCGCGGGTCTGCCGCCGCAGCCGCCGGGACACCAGCGCCGTCCCGCCCGCGGCGACGACCAGCGCACCGCCGGCGAAACCGAGCAGGTGCGGCAGCTGCCCCCGCACGACGTCGTTCACGCTGTCGACCGTGATGCCCACCGACACGAAGCCGACGACGGTGCTCGCGTCGGTGTCGTAGACGGGTACCGTCGAGTCCACCGACAGGCCGAGGCTGCCCTCGAAGGTTTGGGTGAAGGGTCTGTCCGCCGCGGCGCCCTCGCGCAGCGCGTAGATGTGCTTCCCCACCAGGCCGGAGTCGGGGTGGGTCCACCGGAAGCCCTGCGGATCGAACGCGACGACGTAGTCGACGCCGGACTCCTTCCGGGTTTCCTCCGCACGCGGCTGCATCAGCCCGCTGGGATCGTCGGACTTCATGGCCGCCCGTGTCCCCGGGGCGTGCGCGAAGGCCTGGGCGACCCCGAAGGCCAGTTGCCGCGCCTCCTGCGTGCTCGCCTTCCGCGCCTGGATCACCAGGGCCACCCCCGCGGCCGCCGCGAACAGCACCATGATCGTCAACTGGAGCAGGAAGACCTGGCCCGCGACGCTGCGGACCCGGAGCAGGGAGCCGGCGCGCGGCCCCGGCGGTCTGCCACCGGACTCCCGGTGCGGGCCGGGCCACCCACGCGGGTGCGAGACGCGGTCCGCACGAGGGAGCCGACCCGGGTGGCGGGGCCGAGAGACCGAGAATCGACCGACGTGCCAGGTCATGGCCCTGTTCCTCTCACTCACCCGTCCGAGCCGGCGCCCACTGCGTCGGTTCAGGCCCGTACCCACGCCTGCCAGCGCTTCGTCACGGAATCCCGGTTCTCGATCCACCACTCGACATCCAGGTCGAAGCCGGACCGCAGGTGCCCGGGAGAGCTCGCCAACTCCGCGGCGGCCGTTTCGGGAAGATAGGCGTAGGCGGCGGGCACGACAGGTCCCTCGGGGTAGATCCGGGCGAAGCGGGCCTGTGTGTCGGGCCGCAGGGCGAAGTCGATGAGCCGGTAGGCGGCGTCGGGGTTCGCGGCGCCTCGGGGGATTCCGTAGCCGTTGCTCTGTCTGCGGGCGCCGTTCCACTCGTAGGCGAGCGGGGAGCCGCGCTTGATCAGACTCTGCAGACGGCCGTGCCAGACGCTGGAGGCCACGACCTCCCTGCGGTCCAGCAGGTCACCCGGCACGGCGCCGCTCTCCCAGAACGTCCGCACGGAGCCCTTGATCTCCTGGAGGACCTTGAAGGCACGGTCCACGTCGAGGGGGTACAGCGCGTCGGGCCGCACACCGTCGGCGAGCAGGGCGAACTCCAGCTCGGGCCAGTCCAGGGAACTCTGGAGCGCTCTTCTGCCCGGCAGGGCCCCGAGGTCCCAGAAGTCGGCCCAGGACCGGGGCCTTCTCCCGCCGAAGGCGTCGCTGCGGTAGGCCAGGACGCTCGCCCAGTAGTTCTTGCCCACGCCGTGCGAGGTGAGCAGAGACTTGGCGATGCCCGCGTTCCTGGCGTTCCGGAGCCGGTCGTAGTCGAGTTCCTCGGAAGCGCCCGCCTGCTTGAAGAGCACCAGGTGGGTCATGTTCGTGTCCATGACGTCGAACTGCGGGCGGCCCTCGGTGATCTGGGCGAGCATCCGCGCGTACAGGATGTTCACCGTCTCGACCCGGATGCCGGTCTCTCGGGTGAACGGGTCGTAGACGGCCTTGCGGTTCGCCTCGCCGTAGGAACCGCCGATGTCACGGACGACGAGGAGTTTGCGGTCGGAGGTGCCGGGGGTGCGGGTTCCGGTGGCGCTGCGGCCGGCGCGGGTCTGGCACGCGGGGAGCGCCGTGGCGCCGACGCCTGCAGTGACTCCGCCGATCCCGCGCAGGAACGCTCTGCGGTCGATGGCGTCGCTCACCATCTGCCTCCTGGGAATCTGGTGCAGGAGCGGTGTGGGTGGGTGCGAGAGGGGTGTGACACCGGCCGCCCGCCGCCTGGATCCGGTCGGGGAGTGAGGTCGAGGCCGTCCACTGCCTTCAGCGGGCCGGGGAGGTCGCCAACGGGCGGAGGTCCGGGGCCGCGGTGTCGACGTGTTCGGCGGTTCAGGTCGCCCGTAGGCGGTGGCCGGCCCGCCGACGCCTGAGCCCGGGGAACGGGATGATCTGTGCCGCAGGTGCTTGCCTGCTTCGCATCCCGTCACGTTTGCAGTAGGGCTTCACCATGGAGGGGAGATCTTTCTTTGCGAAGCGTTGGGAAGTGTGTATCAGGAAATGTCGCCGGGTCACAGATGTCCGGAAGCAGTTCTTCGGGCGGCGGGGGACGAGTCTCCTCGAATCTCAACATGATCCAACATCAGAGTCGGACAAAATCCTTGACGGCATGTCAGGGGCTTTCTACGCTCGGCGACTGGGAACGCTCCCACATCCCGATTTCTGTTCTGTCATGCATATGCCATTCGACGGGTTTGATGCGCACCGCTCAGGCTTCCGTGGACATGACGAGGGCGAGGAGGAACACGACCGTGCACGTGCATGTCACCCGCAGGATCGTCGCGCTGAGGGCGGCCCTGGTCGCGGCCGTGACCGGGCTGATCGCCGCGCTGGTCGCGATCCAGCCGGCGTCGGCCCGACCGGCGTCGGCTTCCGACAACCCGTACGAGCGGGGCCCGGCCCCCACTGTGAGCAGCGTCGCGGCCCAGAGGGGAACGTTCGCCACCGCCGAGATGAACGTGTCGCCCGGCAACGGCTTCAACGGCGGCAGGATCTACTACCCGACCGACACCGGCCTGGGGACCTGGGGCGCGATCGCGGCCGTGCCCGGCTACACCGCCAAGTGGGCCGCCGAGGGCGCCTGGATGGGGCACTGGCTCGCCTCCTTCGGATTCGTGGTGATCGGCATCGACACCAACAGCCCCAACGACTTCGACACCGCCCGCGGCACCCAGCTTCTGGCCGCCTTGGACTACCTCACCCAGAAGAGCCCGGTGCGCGACCGCGTCGATCCCGATCGGCTGGGCGTGATCGGACACTCCATGGGCGGCGGCGGCGCCATCAGCGCGGCCGAACGGCGACCTTCCCTGAAGGCCGCCGTCCCCCTCGCACCCTTCTCTCCCTCGCAGAACCTCTCCACTCTGCGGGTGCCGACGATGATCATGGGCGCACGGGACGACGGGACGGTCACCCCGTCCTACCTCGACGGCCTCTACGCCGGCATCCCCGCCGGCACCCAGAGCGCCTTCCTCGAGCTCACCGGCGGCGGCCACGGCTTCCCCACGTGGGGCAACTCGAACGTGACGCGCCGCATGATCCCCTGGATGAAGATCTTCCTCGACAACGACACCCGCTACACCCAGTTCCTGTGCCCGTCCCTGGCCGACTCCAGCAACATCTCCCGGTCCCGGACCAAGTGCCCGTACGTGCCGCCGGGCGGCACGACCCCGCCGCCGAGCGGAGGGCAGGTCGTCGGCGCCGGCTCCGGCCGCTGCCTGGACGTGGCGAACTCGTCCCAGACCAACGGCAGCCAGGTCCAGCTGTGGGACTGCCTGGACCGGGCCGGCCAGAAGTGGACACGCACCGCCGCCGGAGAGCTGCGCGTGTACGGCGGCAAGTGCCTGGACGCCGAGGCCTCGGGAACCTCTCCGGGGACGCGCGTCGTCATCTGGGACTGCCACGGCGGGCAGAACCAGCGGTGGAACGTCAACACCGACGGCACCGTTACCAGCACCCGGTCCGGGCTGTGCCTGGACGCCTACAACGCCGGCACGGCCAACGGCACCCGAACCGTCCTGTGGAACTGCAACGTCGGGGCCAACCAGCGGTGGACGCTCCGGTAGGACCGACCGGACCATGCGGTCACGGATCAGGCCGAGTGCCGGGCCCGCCCGGCACTTCGGCCTCTTTCATCCCGCTCCTCGACGCAGCGTTCGACACCGGTCGGCGTGAGCGACGACAGCGGGTCCCGTGCGAGCGCCGGAGCGGTCGGACGCGGGGTGTCCTCAGGACGGGCCGTCCCCATCTCAACCGCTGGGCGCTCACCGCCCGAACGCGACCGTGAGTCGGCCCGCGCCGCCGATCCCGCGCGGTCCGCGAACGCACGGCAGCGGGCCCCTGTCCGGCCCACCGCGTACGGCCGGTTCCTGGCTTCGGGCCGGCGGAGCCACGCCCTCGCCCCGTGCTGCCGCGGACAGGTCGCCGAGGTGTACGGGGACCTGAGGACCGCCCGGCGGGTGGCGGTCGTCGCCCCGCGTCAGGGGGTGCGGAACCCGCGGAAGGTCACCTGCCTGCGGGTCTCGAAACCGAGCCGTTCGTACAGTGCGATCGCGCCGGTGTTCGCCTCGGCCACGTGCAGGAAAGGATGCTTGCCCCGGGACAGGATGCGCGCGACGAGCGCGCTCACCAGCCGGACGGCGTGGCCTCGCCCGCGCGCCTCGGGGGCGGTGCAGACGGCGCTGATCTCGGTCCACCCCGGCGGCCGGAGCCGTTCGCCCGCCATGGCCACCAACGTGCCGCTCTCGCGGACGCCGAGATAGGTGCCGAGCTCATGAGTGCGCGGCCAGAACGGCCCCGGCCGGGTCCGCTCGACGAGGTCGAGCATCTCGGTCACGCTCTCGGCGCCCAGTTCGACCACGCCGTCCGGTTCGGTCTGCGGGGGACCGGGCCGGCTGTCGCCGGCCCGGATCATCTGGCGGCCTTCGAGGACGAAGACCCGGTCCCACTCCGGCGGCGGGGTCGCCGGGCTGCTGAACATGTCGGCGAACGCGCCCGGGCCGAGCAGTTCGGCGAGGTCGGCCCACCCTGTCGGACCGGCGTCGGCGGACACCGCCGAGAAGGTCGCGACCCCCGGCTCGTAGGTGGCGGCCCGGCCCACCCGGCGGGCCAGACGCGCGTGGTGGCCCCGGAGCGACTCGCCCACCGGGTCGTCGAGCGCGACGACGTCGCGGTCCCTCATCGTGCTGCACCTCTCGTGGCGTGCGGGGACGCCGGGCGCGCCCGGGGCATGCCGCGTGATCCCGCCGGAACGGCAGCCTATCGAGCGTGCGCCGGTCACCGGCACGCGCCCTCGGCTCCGGGCTCGGGGCGGCGTCGGCTCACCGGCCGGCGCACCGGCGAGACACCTCAGCACCTCCGTGCGGGACCGAGCCCTCGACGGCCGCCGTCGAGGGCTCGGCGCCGGTCAGCCCACGGAGCAGTTCGCCCCGTTGAGGGTGAACGCGGCGGGACCGGGGTTCACCACCCCCCGGGAGGCGGTGAAGCCCAGGGTGACCGAGCCGGCCGCGGGGATCGCCGCGGTGTACGACACGGAGGTCACGGCGACCTCGGAGCCGCTCTGCGTCGCCGTTCCACCCCAGAAGTTGCTGACGCGCTGGCTGTCGGGGAAGGTCCAGCGCAGTGTCCAGCCGTTGATCGCCGAGGTGCCGCTGTTGCGGATCACGATCTCGGCCTGGAACCCGCCGGACCACTGACCCGTCACCCGGTAGCCGACGCCGCAGGTGGCCGCGGAACCACCGGAGGACGTCGTGACCGTCACGGTGGCGGAGCGCGGCGAGCGGTTGCCGGCGGCGTCGCGGGCGTAGACGGCCAGGGTGTACGACGTCGCCGGGGCGAGGCCGCTCAGGGTGACGGAGGTCCCGGTCGCGGAGGCGACGGGCGTCTCGGTGCCGCCGCTGACCCGCACCACGTCGTACCCCGTGACCCCGGACGAGTCGGTGGCGGCGGACCAGGTCAGCCTGACCGAAGACGACGTCACCTCCGAGGCGGCCGGGGTGCCGGGAGCGGTCGGAGGGGTCGTGTCCCCGCCGCCGGTTGAGTAGATCGCGGCCTCCTCGGCGGTGGCGGCGATGCCGTTCGCCCCGTTGAAGAGGCGCCGGCCCCAAGCGGTGAGCTGGTCGGGGTCGAAGCCGGTGACCATGTCCAGGTACCCGACGTCACTGCTGTTGCCGCTCCAGGACCAGCCGAGGTAGCCGAGGCCGAGCTGCTGGGTGGTGGCCAGGATGGTGTCCTCGTCGGGGTTGCCGTCGGAGTGGTCGTGGCCGAACTCGCCCACCACGATGGGGAGTTTCGCGGCGACGAAGCGGTTCAGGTAGTCGTTGACCTTCGCGGCCGTGTTGAAGACGCCGTACATGTGGACCGAGAAGATCGTGTTGCTGTCGGGGTCGGCGGCGAAGACCGAGGCGGCGTTGTCGCGCATCGTGAACGACCAGTCCTGGCCCCAGTTGGGGGCGTCCACCATGAGCGCGTGGTCGAACCCGGCGTTGCGCAGCTTCTGGATGGCCGCCTTGGTGTCGGCCGTCCACCTCGTGTAGTTGCTGTTGCCGTACGGCTCGTTGCCGATGTTGACGATGACGTGGTTCTCCTGGCCGGTGAGGGCACTCTTCACGCTGATCCAGTAGTCGGCCGCGCGGGAGAGGGTGGTCGCTCCGCTCTGATCGCCGTAGCCCGTGGTGTCGTGGACCTCCAGGACGCAGATGAGCCGGTTCTGCCTGCACTGGGAGACCACGTTCGCCACGTCGGCGGTGTCGTTGCGGGTCCAGCGGTCGCCGCTGGCGAGGACCACGCGGACGGTGTTGGCGCCCTTGGCCTTGCTGTGGGCAAGGGAACTGATCCGGCTCGGATACCAGGTGTGGGCGTGGTTGACGCCCCGCATCACGAAGTCGTTCCCGGATGCCTCCAGCAGCCGGCCGTTCAGGACGCGGAAGCCGGTGGGTGCGGCCTGGGCCGCGGTGCCGGAACCGAGCAGGGGGACGAGGAGGCCCAGGAGGGCGGCCATGACGGCGGCCCCTCGTGGGACCGTGCGGGATCTCATGTCGGCTCCGGAGGATCGGGGACGGTGGGTTCAGGAGATGGCGGCTCGTGCGGTGCAGCTGACGGTCGCCGAGGGGGTCCCGGCCGAGGCCGGGTGGGTGGCGACGAAGCCGAACGTGGCGCTCGCACCCGGGGCGAGGGCGCCGTTCCAGGACGCGTTGGTGACGGTCGCCCTGCCGTCGGCGGCGGTGGTGAGGCTGCCGTTCCACACCTGGGTCAGACGTCCGCCCGCGGCCGGTACGACGGTGGCGGTCCAGCCCGAGACCCGGGCGTCGGAGGTGTTGGTCACCGTGACTTCTCCCTGGTAGCCGCCCTGCCAGACGGAGACGGCCCGGAAGGCGGCCGTGCAGGCGGGCTCTTCGCCGCCCGGGTCGTCCGGCGGCTCCTGGTCGAGGAGGGCGGTCAGGGCCGGGTACCAACGGGCGGCGATCTTGGCGTCGCCGGAGGCGGAGGGGTGCACGCCGTCATAGGTGTCGGCGGCGGTGCTGAAGCCCGTCCACTGGTCGACCACCGTCACGGGGGAGCGGCTGGTGCTCGTCGCCCGGGCCCACGCGGGGATCCGCACGTTGAAGTCGACGACACGCTGGGCGCAGCCGGCGCAGTTGGTGGGGTTCATCGGGATGAGCTGGGCGACGAGGACCCTCATGTCGGGGTTGGACGCCCGCATCTGTTCCACCAGCCGGGAGTAGGCGGCGAGGATGCGGTCCGGGGCGATACCGCTCCAGACGTCGTTCGTTCCGAAGTGCATGACAACGATGTCCGGACGCGCGCTCGCGAGCCGGGCGGGCAGCAGGTTCTGGTCGGCCGCGTTGGTCGCCAGTTCGCCGCCGTGGCCTTCGTTGTCGCCGTCGTGCGCCTGGCCGCAGCCCTGGTGGCTCAGGGTGCCCACGAAGTCGACGTTCGTGTACCCGGTGCTCTGCAGGCGGTTCCACAACAGGGCGCGCCAGCAGCCGGGCGAGCCGGTGATCGAGTCGCCCAGAGGCATGACGCGTACGGGAGCCGCGGCGGGGGCGGCCGCGGCCGACGGTGCGAGTGCCCCTGCGAGGCACAGCACGAGCGTGGCAAGAAGGATGCGTCGGAGCTCCAAGAGGGGGGTGCTGCGCATGGTGGTCCCTTCCCTTCGTCAGGCGGGAGCGCTCCCATGACATCACGCCATCATTGTCATTGACGCGTCAAGAGGTGTGCGGTGCCCTCCAAATCACCTACAACGGCGGTAGCACGCCCGCAAGGCCACCCTCCAGGTCAACGGCCAGTTCAAGTACATCGTGGCCTTCCCCCCCCGACCGGCTGGGCCACCACCTACCGCACCGTCTCCGTGCTGGCGCACCTGGCCAAGGGCAGCAACACGGTGAGGTTCGCCGCCGTCTCCGGCAGCACCGCCCCCGACATCGACGCCCTGCGCGCCCAGGGCATCGCCGCCACCGACGGCACCGCCTTGGTCGGCACCGGAGGGGCCGACCAGAAGTGGACCCTCACCTGACGTCCGCCGCGGCGTGACACGCCACCGGTGAGGGCGCCGCGGCGCCCTCACCGGTGGCGAACGCCGTACCTCACCGCTGGGCGGCAGGTGCCACGTACGGCTGTCAGGCCCCGGTCAGGCGGATGGCGCAGGGGAGCCGTTCAACTCGTTGAGGTAGTTGTAGATGGTGAAGCGGCTGACCCCGAGCGCGGCGGCCGCAGTCTCGGGTGCCTGCTTGACCAGGAAGAACCCACGGCGTTCCAGCTCGGCGACCACCTGGAGCTTCTGTTCCTTCCGCATCCGCTCGACCGGGACGCCGATCGCCGTGATGGCCGCGTCCACCAGCAGGGCACACAACTCCTCGACGCTGTGGGGGAAGGACTCCCCGTGACGGGCGGCCGCCGGCGCGGCAGGAACCGGGTGGGCGGACGGCATGGACGGCGCCTGGGGCACGGACGTCACATCGTGCCCGAGGACGAAACGGTCCAGGGCGGACCTGAGGGTGACCCAGGCGGACACGTCGGTGTTCAGGCAGAGCGCCGCCGCAGGGCGTCCGTCGTCGGCGGTGTAGACGATCGTCGTGCTCTGCAGGACGCGCCCGTCCGGCAGTTGGGTCCGGTAACCGATCTCGTGACGCAGGTCGCCCGCGGCGACCCGTTCGAGCAGTCTGTCCGTGGGGGGATCCCCGACCCGCCGGCCGGTGACCGTCCCGGCGATCGCGCGAACGGTGTTCGGCATGCGGCGCAGGTCGTGCAGCACCACCTCGGTCGGCTGGAGCACCGCTGCCTGGAGAGGGGGAACGAGGAGTTCCAGGACGCGGTTGACGCCCTCCGCGTCCATCCCCTCCAGGGCCGCGGATGACGGCAGCATCGAGCTGTCCGGCGCCGGATCCATACGTGCCACCGTTCTCTGTTCGGCCCGGCAAACCGATCGGCTTTCCGGGCACTTCAACACCGTTTGGAAGGATACCGAGATCGGACCGGGTGAAATCCCCCGATCGCGTCGGAGGTTCCACGCGCGGTTGAAGGTCCGGGACGGCGTCGCTTCGCTAGCGCCCGTGTGGGGCGGCCGCGCGTCCCATGCGGGTGAGCGCCTCGGTGAGGACGGCCTGCGAGGTGGCGAAGTTCAGGCGGACGTGACCGGCTCCTCCCGTACCGAAGATGTGCCCCGAGGACAGGGCCACCCTGGCGCGCTCCAGGAACAGCCGCGCGGGGCCGGCCAGGTCGGTGACCACCGCGAGGTCCGCGGCGCCTTCCTCCGCAGGGAGGTCGAGTGAACGGCAGTCGAGCCAGGCCAGGTAGGTTCCCTCCGGCCCGGTGTACCCGACTCCCGGCAGGTGGTCGGCGACGAGCCGGCCCAGGAGGGCCCGGTTCGCGTCCAGCCCCGCCAGCAGCGCGTCCAGCCACTCGTCCCCGTGGCGGTAGGCCGCCGTGTGGGCGAGGACCCCCAGGTAGCTGGCTCCGTGGTGGACCTCCTCGGGCATCCGCCGCAGATCCCCGGCCGCCTCGGGCCCCGCCACTGCGAGCGCCGCCTTGACGCCGGCGAGGTTCCAGCCCTTGGTCGCCGACATCAGCGAGAAGGCGTCCTCGGCCCCGGGCACGCTCAGATAGGGCGTGAACGTGGCGCCCGGCAGCACGAGCGGGGCATGGATCTCGTCGGCGACGACACGGACGCCGTACCGGCGGGCCGACTCCGCCACGGCGGCGAGCTCCCCGGGAGTGTGCACCGTGCCGGTCGGGTTGTGCGGATTGTTGAGGAGATAGGCGATCCTGCCCTTGCCGCTGCGAGCCCGGGCGCGCCGGAACGTCTCCTCGAGCGCGTCCAGGTCGATGCGGTGGTCCCGCCCGAGGGGTGCCTCGACGACCCGGCGGTCGTCGTGGGCGATGAAAGCGTAGAACGGGGCGTACACCGGGGGGTTGACGACGACCGGGTCGCCCGGGTCGGTGATCAGGCGGAGGACCTGGACAGCCCCCGTCATCACGTCCGGGATCACGGCCGTGCGGTCGACCGCCACCCCGTCCCACGTCCAGCGCCGCGAGGCGAAGCCGGCCAGCGACTCGGCGAACTCGGTCCCGGCGGGGTACCCGGTGTCACCGGTGTCGACGGCTTCGCGCAGCGCGTCGGCGACCGCCGGGGCGAGCGGGACGTCCATCTCCGCCACCCACAGGGGCAGGACATCCGCCGGATGCGTGCGCCACTTCATGCTCCTGCGCCGACGCAGCTGCTCCAGGGTGAGTTCCTCGAGCGGGTTCGCCTGCGTTCCGGCCCCGGCGGCCGCGGTGCCGCGCCCCGTGACAGCGGTCGCCTTCACCACGGGGCCCCGAACGCGAGCCGGCCCGGGACGACGGCGAGACCGACCGGCCCGGCGGCACGCTCGCACGAGTGCGGCGTCGACGTCGGCTGCATCACGGGGGACCTCCATCGAGGAGAGGCGGAACCAGGGCGGCTCTGGCTCCCGCACACCCGCCGAGCCATTCAACACAGAGTTGCATTCCCTGATCGCCCTGGCAAGGGTTCCATGGCCCGTCGTTACGTCGACCCAGCACCGAGGCCCCGATGACGCAGGTGAGCGCGGGGTGGGTGCTGGAAGGTAAGGGCAACGGGCTTGATGTCCAGAGGTCCTCGTCCCGCCCTGCCTTCAACAAGGATTTGAAGTACGGAGGGCCAGGACGGGACCGGCGGGGCGTCGGAAGACCGCGTGAGATCCGGCCGTGTCATGGGGCCGACGTCCTGCGCGAAACAGTTTCGGAAACACACCGGTGACAGCGGGGCGGCCCTTTTCCATACTGTCCCCAGCCGGTCGGCCACCTCGCTGTTCTCGCCGGCCGATGCGCACGGTCTGCCTGTTGGCCGGGACACTGACACGCCATTCCCGGTCCGGACAAGCAGGGGAAATCACCCGGTTACGAAAGACTTTCGCGGACGGAATCGAAAGAGGCCGAGGAGTTCCCGGCCGCGCAGTCAGCCCGGCCGCTCTCCGGCGCGGACCAGGCCGGTCTCGTAGGCGATGACGACCAGCTGGGCGCGGTCGCGGGCGCCCAGCTTGGCCATGGCACGGTTGGCGTGGGTCTTGACGGTCACCGGGGTGACGAAGAGGCGTTCGGCGATCTCGTGGTTGGACAGGCCGGCGGCCACGAGGACCATCACCTCCCGTTCCCGGGGCGTCAGTGCGGCGAGCCGCTCGGGATCGACGAGATCGCCCGGGGAGGGGTGGGCCAGGACACGGGCGATCAGCCCCTTGGTGGCGGCGGGGGAGAGCAGCGCCTCGTCGGCCGCGACGAGGCGGATCGCGTCGAGGAGCTGGGCCGGTTCGACACCCTTGCCGAGGAAACCGCTGGCGCCGGCCCGGAGTGCCTCGATGACGAAGTCGTCCACCTCGAAGGTGGTCAGGACGAGGACCTTCACTCCGGCCAGGTCCTCGTCCTCACCGATGAGCCGGGTGGCTTCGATGCCGTCGACCTCGGGCATCCGGATGTCCATCACCACGACGTCGGCGCGCTCGGACCGGGCCCGTTCCACCGCCTCGCGGCCGTTGGAGGCCTCCGCGACGACCTCCATGTCCGGCTGGGCGTCGATGAGCAGGCGGAAGGTGCCCCGCAGCAGGGCCTGGTCGTCGGCGAGCAGGACGCGAATCGTCACGGACGGCTTTCCTCGAGGTGTCAGGCGGAGATGGGGGCGAGCGCGAGCGGCAGGTCGGCGACGACCCGGAAGCCACCCTCGGGCCGTGGACCGGCGGTGACGGTGCCGCCGATGGCGGCCGCACGCTCCCGCATGCCGATCAGCCCGTGTCCGCTGCCCCCGCCCCGCGGCGCGCCGGGACGCCCGTCGTCCGTCACGGTGAGCCGGAGGGAGTGCGGTCCGTAGTCCAGGACCACGTCCGCCCGGGCTCCGGACGCGTGCTTGCGGGTGTTGGTGAGGGCTTCCTGGATGATGCGGTAGGCGGTCAGCTCGGTCGTGGGCGCCAGCGGAGCGGGGGTGCCGGTGCGGACGACCCGCACGCTCAGCCCGCCCGCGCGGATCCCGTCGACGAGATCGTCGAGGTCGGCCAGTGCGGGGAGGGGCGCCCGCGAGTCGGGGGCGTCGTCGGGCTGGCGCAGCAGCCCGACGGTGGTCCTCAGCTCGTCGAGGGCGGCGCGGCTGTTCTCCTTGATGTGGGCCAGGGCCTCGTACGCCCGCTCGGAGTCGGTGCGCAACAGGTGGTGGGCGACGCCCGCCTGCGCGTTGACCAGGGTGATGTGATGAGTGACGACGTCGTGGAGTTCCCGCGCGATGCGCACGCGCTCTTCGGTGACACGGCGCCGGGCCTCCTCCTCCCGCGTGCGTTCGGCGCGCTCCGCGCGGGCTTCGGCCCGGGCGAGGTGGTGCCGACGGCTGCGGACGGCGTCGCCGAGCGCGGTGGCGGCGATCGCGAAGTCGAACCGCAACAGGCTGGTCCCCGCCAGCGGCGGCTCCGGGTGCGTGGCCGCGTAGACGCCTGTGATCGCCACGGAGGCGGCCAGGCCGACAGTCCAGGCCGTGCGCCGGCTGCTCCGCGTGGCGAGTGTGTACAGGGCGACGAGGCTCGCCGCCGGAGCCGTCAGGAGCTCCGGCGTCCGTGCCATGTGCGTGAGGTCGCCGGCCAGGGTGAGCAGGGTCACGGCCAGCGGCCAGCGGCTGCGGACGACCAGGGGGAGGCAGGACAGCGTCGTCCATGCCACCGCTCCCCAGCGGGGCTCGTGCCACCCGGACTTCCCGGCGGCGGTCGCCGCCGCGACGATCACCACCAGCACCACCGCGGGGAGCGCGTCCCCGGCCCGGTCATGACGGGACAGCCACTGCCGCCACACCACTGTCACCTGCATGCCCTCACTGTAGGAGCGCGGGCCGGCCGCGGGCGGGAGAGCCCCACCCGGCCGGCCCGCGCTGGGGGTGGGGCTTCCACTGGGGCCCACCCCAATTTGCTTCTATTCCGTCGGGGGGTGTGGTTTTTCCGGCTTTTTCCA